>NZ_JBJGZY010000006.1:0-133269 GCF_054050755.1 Modestobacter sp. SYSU DS0511 | reverse complement strand
CCCCCCCCCCCCCCCCCCCCCCCCCCCCCCCCCCCCCCCCCCCCCCCCCCCCCCCGCCCCCCCCCCCCCCCCCCCCCCCCCCCCCCCCCCCCCCCCCCCGGGGCCCCCGCCGAGGCGGATCGCCACCACGGCGACGTCGTCCTCCGGCCGGCCGTGCACCAGCCGGTCCAGCAGCTCGTCGCACAGCTGGTCCAGCGGCAGGCCGGCGAGCTCGACCGCGACCTGCCGCAGCCGGGTCATCCCCTCGTCCAGGTCGCCGCCGCGGCGCTCGATGAGCCCGTCGGTGTACAGCAGCACCGTCGTCCCGCATTCGAGGGTGACCACCGACTCCGCGCGCTCCGCGGTGGCGTCGACCCCGAGCATGAGGTCACCCCGCCAGTCGGCGAGCGCGGCGAGGGTGCCGTCGGGGTGGATCACCAGCGGCGGCAGGTGCCCGGCGTTGCTCCAGCGCATCCGGGTGAGCCCCCGGTCGGCCTCCGCCGGCGTCTGCTCGAAGCGGGCCACCGCCGCGGTGGCATACGTGTCCACGCGCAGCTGCGCCATCGCGGCGTCCAGGCCGCGGAGCACCTCCCCCGGGCCGGCGTCGCTGTAGGTGGCGACGCCGCGCAGCAGCGCCCGCAGCTGGCCCATCGCCGCGGCGGCGGCGGTGTCGTGACCGACGACGTCGCCGATGACCAGCATCGTCGCCCCGGACGGCTGGGTGAACGCGTCGTACCAGTCGCCGCCGACCCGCGCGGCCTCCGCGGCCGGTGTGTACCGGACCACCACCTCGGCCTGGTCGTCCTCGTAGCCGCCGGTGAGCAGGCTGCGCTGCAGCGCCTCGGCGAGCTGGCGCTGCTGGTCGAACAGCCGGGCGTTGTCCAGCGCCAGGCCGACCCGGTCGGCGACCTCGCGCGCGGTCGCCACCTCCGGCGGCCCCACGGCGCGCCCGTTCCCGGAGTAGAGGGTGAGCGCGCCCACCGTCCGGCCCCGCGCCCGGACCGGCAGGGTGACCAGGGTCGTGGCCCCCAGCTGGGCGAAGACGTCCAGCGACTCCCCGGCGGGCAGCAACGACCGGCCCACCCGGGTCACGACGGTCTCCCCGCCCAACGCCCGTGCGACCGGGCTGTCCGCCGGCATGGACGCCAGCCGGAGCTCCACGTACCGCTCCACCAGCGGCTGCAGGGCGGGGTCCGGGTGCCACCAGCCGACGTCCCGGGGCCGCCCCTCCTCGTCCAGCACGGTGAGCACGCACCAGTCGGCCAGCGCCGGCACGATCAGCCGGGGGATCCGCGCGGCCGCGGTGCCGAGGTCGAGCGTGCCGGCCAGCTCGGCGCTGATCCGGGCCAGCACCGCCAGCCGCTCCTGCACCAGGCGCCGCTCGGTCACGTCGGTGAAGTACATCGCCAAGCCCTGCTCGGAGGGCACCGCCCGCACCTCGATCCAGCGGTCCAGCGGGTCGGGGTAGTACCCCTCCACCACCGCCGGGATCCCGGTGGCCATGCACTCGCGGTAGACGCGGCCGAACTCGTTGTCGGCGTTGGCCGGGAACACCGACCAGAAGTCCTGGCCGATCAGCTCCTCCCGGGACCGCCTGACCACGGCCGCGCCGGTCGCGTTGAGGTACGTGATCCGCCACTCGGTGTCGACCGACAGGTAGCCCATGGGCATCGACTCGAGCACGCGGGCGTCGCCCTCGTGGCCTCCCATCGGCTGCACCTCCCCCGGTGACCGCTCTGCGGCCGGGGCGGCGGAGCTGCTCCCCCGGTTCCGGGACGAGCAGTGCTTGTTATGCCATGACGGTTCGATGACGGGCAAGCAGCCGCACCACAGCGGCCCCACCGGTCACGGGCAGGCGACCCACTCCTCCTCGCCGTCGGTGAACACCTGGCGCTTCCAGATCGGCAACCGGGCCTTCACCTCGTCGACCAGCTCGGCGCAGGCGGCGAACGCCTGACCGCGGTGCGCGGCGCTCACCGCGCACGCCAGCGCGACGTCGCCGATGCCCAGCAGGCCGACCCGGTGGGAGACGGCGACGGAGCGGACCTCCGGGCGCGCGGCGAACTCGGCGGCGATCTCGGCGATCAGCTCCGGGGCCGTGGGGTGGCCGACGTACTCCAGCTCGGTGACCGAGCGCCCGCCGTCGTGGTCGCGGACCACGCCGGCGAAGGAGACCACCGCACCGGCCGCCTCGTCGGCGACGGCGTCCTCGTGCTCGGCGACCGAGAGCGGCTCGTCGGTGACCCGGGCCAGCAGCGTGCTCACGGCGGCGACGGTACCCGCGGGGCTCAGCCGACCGGGGGCACGTCCAGATCGGTGGGGTCGGCCAGGCCGGTGCAGTCGACCTCGACGACGTCGCGGCCGGCCAGGTAGCCGCGCGCGCCCTCGTCGCCGGTCGCGGTCTCCGCGACGCCGGCCCAGTGCTCGCGGCCGAGCAGCACCGGGTGGCTGCGGACGCCGTCGTAGGTGGCCACCGCCAGGGCATCGGGGGCGGCGTGCGCGGCGACCCGGGCCAGCGCCTCCGGCGTCATCCCGGGCATGTCGACCAGCTGCACCAGCACCGCGTCGATCCCCTCCCCACCCAGCCCACCCATCGGCCAGCCGCGCAGCCCGTCCAGGCCGGTGCGCAGGCTGGAGGCCATGCCGGTCTCCCAGTCGCGGTTGGCCAGCACGGTGGCGCCGGAGAGGTCCGCGCGCTGCCACACCTCCACGGCGGCGGCGCCGAGGACGACGAGCACCGGGTCGCACACCGCCGTCGCCGTCCGCACCGCCCGCTCGACCAGCAGGCTGCCCCGGTACTCGACCAGGGCCTTCGGCATGCCGTACCGCCGGCCGCCCCCGGCGGCCAGCACCAGCCCGGCGACGGGCGCATCGGACGTCATCCGCCCACTCTCTCAGCGGGGGTGCACGGTGATCTCGCTGGCCTTCACCGCGGCCCACACCCGGGCGCCGGGGGCCAGGGCGAGCTCGGCGAAGGACGCCGCGGTGACGTCGGCGGTCAGCGGCACCTCCCCGGCCAGGTCGCAGCGCACCACCGAGCCGTGCGGCGTGGCGGCGACCAGCTCCACCGGCCACACGTTGCGCGGGCTCCCACCGGGCCGCTCCAGGTGCAGCGCCACCGACTCCGGCCGGACGGCGGCGAAGACCGGGCCGTGCGCCGGCTCCGCGATCGACACGGTGCCGCCGCCGTCGAGCGCGACCGACGTCCCCGCGGCGACCCCGGGCAGCAGCACCAGCCCGACCAGCCGGGCGACGTAGTCGGTGCGCGGGCGCCGGGCCACCTCCGCCGGCGTGCCGGTCTGCACGACCCGCCCGTCCTCGACCACCAGCACCCGCCCGGCCAGCGCCATCGCGTCCACCGGGTCGTGCGTGACCAGCACCGCGCTGCCGGCGTAGTCGGCCAGGTGGCGGTGCAGCTCGGTCCGGACGGCGAGCCGGGTCCGCGCGTCCAGCGCCGACAGCGGCTCGTCGAGCAGCAGCACCCGCGGGTCGCCGACCAGCGCCCGGGCGAGCGCGACCCGCTGCCCCTGCCCCCCGGACAGCTCCCCGGGGCGGCGGGCGCCGAGATCGGCGAGCCCGACCCGGTCCAGCCACGCCGCAGCCGCGGCGCGGGCGTCGGCGCGGCGAGCCCCGCGGGAGCGCGGGCCGAAGGCGACGTTCTCGGTGACCGTCAGGTGCGGGAACAGCAGGGAGTCCTGGAAGACCATGCCCAGCGACCGGCGGTACGGGGGGAGGTGCACGCCGGGGGCGTCCCAGACCTCGTCGCCGACCCGGACCCGCCCGCCGTCCGGGCGCAGCAGCCCGGCGAGCACCCGCAAGACGGTGGACTTGCCGGCCCCGTTCGGCCCGAGCACCGCGAGCACCTCGCCGTCGGCGACGGACACCTCCACGTCGACGGTGAACCCGCCGCGGTCGACGACCACGTGCGCATCGAGGGTCATCCGGCCGCCCGCCCCAGCCAGCGGTCGCGGAGCAGCAGCAGGGTGGCCAGCGAGACGCCGAGCAGCACCAGGGACAGGGCGATCGCCGCCTCCGGGTCCGACTGCAGCGCCAGGTACACCGCCAGCGGCATCGTCTGCGTCGTCCCGGGGAAGTTGCCGGCGAAGGTGATGGTCGCGCCGAACTCGCCCAGCGCCCGCGCCCAGCACAGCACCGCACCCGCGGCGATCCCCGGGGCGACCAGCGGCAGCGTCACCCGGCGGAACGTCGTCCACCGGTCGGCGCCGAGGGTGGCCGCGGCGTCCTCGAACCGGGCGTCGGCGGCCCGCAGCGCCCCCTCCACGCTGATCACCAGGAACGGCATCGCCACGAACGTCTCGGCGAGGACCACGGCGGTCGTGCTGAACGGGACGGTGATGCCCCACGACTCGTACAGCCAGCCGCCCACCAGGCCCTGCCGGCCGAGCACCAGGAACAGCGCGACCCCGCCGACCACCGGGGGCAGCACCAGCGGCACGGTCACCAGCGCCCGCAGCACGCTGCGCCCGCGCGCCCGGGAGCGGGCCAGCACCCAGGCGAGCGGGACGCCGAGCAGCAGCGACAGACCGGTGGCCAGGGTCGCCGAGACCAGCGACAACCGCAGCGCCGAGCCGACCGCCGGCTCCGCGAGCAGGGTGGGCAGCTGCGACCAGGGAGCTCGCAGCACCAGGCCGAGCAGCGGCAGCACCAGGAAGACGACAGCGAGCACCGCCGGCACCAGCAGTGGTGCCGGCACCCCGGCCTGCCGCCCGGGGCGCGACCTCACGGCGCGGTGCTCACGGGGTGCGGAAGCCGGCGTCGGCGAGAGCCTGCTGCCCGGCGGCGCCGAGCACGAGGTCGACGAACGCCCGCGCGGCCGCCGGGTTCGGTGCGCCGGTCAGCACGGCGACCGGGTAGGCGTTGATCTGCTCCTCGGCCGCCGGGACCGGGATGCCCGCGACCCGGTCACCGGCGGCCCGCACGTCCGTGGCGTAGACCAGCGCGGCGTCGACCTCGCCCAGCTGCACCTTGGTCAGCGCGGCCCGCACGTCCTCCTCCTCGGTGTCCGGCCGGGCGGTAACGCCCGCGGCGGCGAAGAGCTCCCGGGCCGCGGCACCGCACGGGACGGCGGGGGCGCAGACCGCGAGGGTGCGGTCCTCGTCGGCGAAGTCGGCCAGGCCGCTGATCCCGCCCGGGTTGCCGGCCGGGACGGCGATCTCCAGGACGTTGCCGGCGACGACCACCGGGTCCTCGGCCAGGCCGCTGTCGGCGACCACCGCCATCCGCGACTCGTCGGCCGACGCGAACACGTCCGCGGGCGCGCCCTGGGTGATCTGGGTGGCCAGCGTCGCGCTGCCGGCGAAGGTGAACTGCACGGTCAGCTCCGGGCGCTGCGTCTCCAGCTCGGCACCCAGGTCGGTGAAGACGTCGGTGAGCGAGGCGGCGGCGAAGACGGTGAGCGTGCTGCCCCCGTCGCCCGCCGGCGCCCCGCAGCCGGCGAGCAGCAGCGCCGCGACGCCGCCGGCGACCAGCTGCTTCACGGCACGTCCACGCTGACCTGGGTGGCCTTGACGGTGGCGACGGCGCGGGCGCCGACCTCCAGGCCCAGCTCGTCGGCGGCCTCCCGGCTCATCAGCGAGACCAGCCGGAAGGGCCCGGCCTGGATCTCCACCTGGGCCATCACGCCGTCCCGCAGCACCCGGGTGACGATCCCGGCCATCCGGTTGCGCGCCGACGAGGACCGGGTGACCCCCGGCGGCGGCGCGTCGTGCAGCTCGGCGGCCACCCGGGCGAGATCGGCGCCGTCGACCCGGGCCGGGCCGGCGTCCCGGGAGGCGGCGAGCCGGTCGGCCTCGATCCAGCGCCGCACGGTGTCGTCGCTCACGCCGAGGAGCGCGGCCGCCTCGGCGATCCGATAGGTGGCAGGCACCGGCGCACCGTAACCACCGCAGCTGCGGATCTACAAGCGGTCATCAGCCGCCGGTGCGGCGAGAAGGCTCAAGCGAGGGCGCGGCGGCGGAGCAGCACCGGGTGCCGGCCGCGGACCGGCCGCTCCCCGCCCCGGGCCGGGCGCAGCGAGGCCAGCGACCAGACGCCCACGCGGACCAGCGCCTCGCGGATGATCCGGCCGCTCATCTTGCTCTGCCCGAACTCGCGGTCGGCGAAGACGATCGGCACCTCGGCCAGCCGCAGGCCCCGCGACCACACCTGCCGGGCCATGTCGATCTGGAAGCAGTAGCCCTGCGACTGGACCGACCCCAGGTCGAGCGACTCCAGCGCCTGCCGCCGAAAGGCGCGGAACCCGCCGGTCGCATCGCCCAGCGGCAGGCCGAGGGCGACCTGGACGTAGCGGTTCGCGGCCCGGCTGAGCAGCTCGCGGTGCCGCGGCCAGTCCTGCACCCGACCGCCGGGCACCCAGCGCGAGCCGAGCACGGCGTCGGCGGTGGCGAGCCGGTCCAGCAGCCGCGGCAGGTCCTCGGCGCGGTGCGACCCGTCGGCGTCCATCTGCGCGATCACCGCGTAGCCCTGGTCCAGCGCCCAGCGGAAACCCTGGACGTAGGCCGGGCCGAGGCCGGCCTTGCCGGGGCGGTGCACCACGTGCACCCGGGGGTCGGCGGCGGCGATCCGGTCGGCCAGGGCGCCGGTGCCGTCCGGGCTGTTGTCGTCGATGACCAGGACGTGCGCGTTCGGGACCGCCTGCAGGACGGCGGACAGCGTCCGGGGCAGGCTCTCGCGCTCCTGGTACGTGGGGATGCAGACGCACACGTCTCGAGGGGTCACCGTCCAGGCCATTGCCGTCACCCGGCTGCTGGACACCTGGACGAGGACACGATCGTGCAACGAATTCGAGACCAGCCGAGATCGGATCGTTACCGGCCCGCGTGGGTACGCGCCCGGAGGTGCGGTCATGGGACGGAGGACCGTTTTCCCCGATCCCAGGAGCACCCCATGAACCGCATGACCCGCGGCATCGCCGCCGCTTCCTTCTCCGGCCTGATCGTCTTCGGCCTCGGCGCCTGCGGCTCCGAGGAGGAGGGCACCGTCGAGGTCACCGAGACCGAGCAGGTCACGGAGACCGAGGAGCAGTCGACCGAGGTCACCGAGACCCTCGAGCCCACCGAGACCGAGGTCAGCACCGAGACCGAGGCTGTGGAGACCGAGACCGAGGTCAACACCGAGACCGAGACGGAGTTCAGCACCGAGACCGAGGGCTGATGCGTTGAGCACAGTCGCTCCCGACGTGGAGCACCGAGCAGCGGGCGGCGCCTTCCGGCGCCGCCCGCTGTGGGTCCGGGTGCTCCCGCTCGCCCTGCTCCTGCTGGCCGCCGCCGTACGGCTTTGGGCGCTGGGCGACCCCGGACGGCTCTACTTCGACGAGAAGTACTACGTGCAGGACGCCGTGGACTACCTCAACCGCGGCGTCGAGGAGGGCCGGCCGGTCCACCCCCCGGTGGGCAAGTGGGTCATCGCCCTGGGCATCGAGCTCTTCGGCAGCGCCACGCCCACCGGCTGGCGGATCGGGGTGGCCGTCGCCGGCTCGCTGACGGTCGTCCTCACCTACCTCTCCGGCCTGCGGCTGTTCCGGCGCCCCGCCCCCGCCGCCCTGGCCGCCCTGCTGGTCTGCCTGGACGGGCTCGCCGTCACCACCAGCCGGATCGGCATGCTCGACGCCACCCTCGGGCTGTTCGTCGTCGCCGCGTTCTGGCTGGTGCTGATCGACCGGGACTCCCGCCGGGCCGCCCGCGGTCCCGGCGAGCCGCTGCACCGGTCGCTGCTGGGCTCCCGGTACCGGTGGCTGGCCGGCGTCGCGCTGGGGCTGGCGGTCGGCACCAAGTGGTCCGGGCTGCTCGCCGTCGCCGCCGCGGGCCTGCTGGTGCTCGGAACCGAGCTGGCCGGACGGGGCGAGGGCCTGCCCCGGGCGGCCCGTCGCGGCGTGGCCGTGGCCGCCGGTGGCGCGCTGAGCCTGCTGCTGGTGCCCGCCGCGGTGTACCTGACCAGCTACGCCGGCTTCTTCGCCTCCTACTCCGACAGCCGCGCCGCCGAGGTCGCCTGCGCCGCCGGCGACTGCGGCACGTCGGCGGGTGACCGGCTGGAGACCTGGGCCGAGGACCAGGCCGGCGTGGTCGCCTACCACGGGAGGCTGGAAGCCACCCATCCGTACCGCTCCAGCCCGCTGGGCTGGCCCTGGCTGCAGCGCCCGGTCCTCACCTACGCCGCTGAGTGCGCCGCCACCGCGGACCCCGACGAGTGCGCCGTCCCCCCGGGCACGAAGGCCCGCATCGTGCAGCTGGGCAGCCCCGCGCTGTGGTGGCCGGCGCTGCTGGCCTACCCGGTGCTGCTGTGGCGCGCCGTCGCCCGCCGGGACGGCGTCGCCGCCAGCATCCTCGTGCCACTGCTGCTGCTGTGGGCCCCGTGGCTCGCCGCAGGCAAGCCCGGCTACTTCTTCTACCTGGTGCCGGCGGTGCCGTTCATCGCCTTCGCGCTGGTCCGCGCGGTCCAGGTCGGGCCGCGCCCCCGGCTGGTCGGCGCCGGGGTCGCCGTCCTGTCGGTCGCGGCGTTCGTGTTCTTCGCCCCGCTCTGGCTGGGGCTCCCGACGCACCCCGAACTGCTGGACCTGCGGTACTGGCTGCCCACCTGGCGGTGACCGGGGCCGCACCGGTGCGTCGTTTGCCGATCTCGGGGGTCGGGCAGATGGCGCCGGTGACGAGCACCCAGCAGGACAACCCCGTCGGCGGCTCCGCGTCGGCGCGCACCCGGCGCATCCGGGAGACCGCTCGCGAGATGCTCGGGTTCGAGGACTTCCGCCCCGGCCAGGAGGAGGCGATGAAGGCCGTCGCCGCCGGCCGGGACACCCTGGCGGTGCTGCCCAGCGGCGCCGGGAAGTCGGCGGTCTACACGGTGCTGGGCACGCTCCTGGAGGGGCCGGTGCTGATCGTCTCGCCGCTGATCGCGCTGCAGCGGGACCAGGTGCAGCGGCTGGCGGAGCTCGGCGAGAAGGCCGTCGGCCAGGCCGCCGTGCTCAACTCCAGCCTCTCCGGCGGCGACCAGCAGGCGGTGCTCGACGGGCTCCGTGACGGAACGGTCCGCTTCTGCTTCCTCGCGCCCGAGCAGCTGGCCAAGCCCGAGGTCGTGGACGCGATCCGCGAGGCCGGGCCCGCGCTGTTCGTCGTCGACGAGGCGCACTGCGTCTCGGCGTGGGGGCACGACTTCCGCCCCGACTACCTGCGCCTGGGTGGCGTGGTCGAGCAGCTCGGCCACCCGACCGTGCTGGCGCTGACCGCCACCGCCGCGCCGCCGGTGCGCGCGGAGATCCTCGAGCGGCTGGAGATGCACGACCCGGAGGTCGTCGTCGCCGGCTTCGACCGGCCGGAGATCCGGCTGGAGGTCGAGCAGCACGCCGACGCGCACGGCAAGCAGGCCGCCGTGCTCGACCGGGTCACCGAGCTGACCGGGCGCGGCACCGGGATCCTCTACAGCGCCACCCGCCGCGGCACCGAGGAGTTCGCGCACGCGCTCACCGAACGCGGGCTGCGGGCGCAGGCCTACCACGCGGGGCTGAGGAAGAGCGACCGCGAGGAGGTGCAGCGGGCCTTCATGGCCGACGAGCTGGACGTCGTCGTCGCCACCACCGCCTTCGGCATGGGCATCGACAAGCCCGAGACCCGGTTCGTGGTGCACGCCGAGCCGGCGGACTCGATCGACAGCTACTACCAGGAGATCGGCCGGGCCGGCCGCGACGGCGAGCCGGCCACCGCCGTGCTGGTCTACCGACAGGAGGACCTCGGCATCCGCAAGTTCTTCGCCGCCGGCGCCCCGGCCGAGGAGGAGCTGCAGCAGGTCGCCGGGCTGGTCCGGGCCGGCGTCGAGGCCGGCATGGACGGCGTGGACGTGACGGAGCTGCGCGAGGAGACCGGCCGGCCCGCGACGCCGCTGGTGCGCGACCTCAACCTGCTGGAGCAGGCCGGCGCCGTCGTGCTGGACGACGAGGGGACGGCGTCCCCCGCCCCCGACGCGCCGGCGCCCGGAGAGGCCGCGGCAGCCGCCCGCGAGCTGGCCGAGCACCACATCCGGGTCGACGAGAGCCGGATCGAGATGATGCGCGGCTACGCCGAGACCACCGGCTGCCGGCGCCAGTTCCTGCTCGGCTACTTCGGGGAGCAGCTCGACGAGCCGTGCGGCAACTGCGACAACTGCAGCGCGGGGCTGTCCACCGAGCAGCACACCGCCGACGCCGACCACCCCTTCCCGGTCGACCTGGCCGTGGAGCACACCGAGTGGGGCCCGGGCGTCGTCATGCGCCACGAGGACGACCGGGTGGTGGTGCTCTTCGAGGCGGTCGGCTACAAGACCCTCGCGCTCCAGGCCGTCGTCGACAACCGGCTGCTGACCGCCCGCACGGGCCGCTGACCCCAGCAGCCGACGCCGCGATCAGCTCCTCGGCGGGCTGAGCTCCAGCCGCCACCGGCACTGGTCGGCCACCCAGCGGTCGTGGGTGATCACGATGACCGGGACGCTCTCCGCGGCCCTGCGCAGGGCGGCCACGACGTCGCGCGTCGTGGCCTCGTCGAGGTTGGCGGTGGGCTCGTCCGCGACGACCAGTGCCACGTCCCGCGCCAGCATCCGGGCGATGGCCACCCGCTGCTGCTGTCCGCCGGACAGCTCGGCGATCCGGCGGTCCCGCATCTCCGCCAGGCCCATGGCCTCCAGGGCGCGCTGGGCGCGGGGCGCCCGCTGTTCCTCGTCGATCTCGGCGTCGCCCATGTCCAGCAGCAGCATCTCCCACGGCGTGTAGTCCGGGAGCAGCCCGTAGTCCTGGGGGATGTAGCCGATCCGGCGCCGGTGGAGCTGCCGCTCGTCGTCCTGCCGTCCCTGCGCCAGGACCGACCACTCCTGCCCGAGGACCTTGACCGACCCCTCGTACGGCGCCTGCTCCTGCCCGCCGATCAGCGCGCCGAACGTGGACTTGCCCGCACCGCTCTGACCGACCACGGCCACCAGACCGGGACCCGTCACGTCGAACTCGTCGATCGAGAGCACCGTCGGCCCGTCCGGGAAGGAGAAGCGCAGCCCGCGGACCTCGACGACCTTCTCCGCCAACGCGCCACTCTCCGTCACTGTTGGGCCTGCACGCTCTTGGGGGACTGGCCCGCGGCCACCCAGGCCGGGACCGTGGTCGCAGCGCCGGCCAGCAGGATGGTGACCGGGAAGGCCGCCAGCAGGGACACGGCCGTGAACGAGACCGGCAGGACGGTGAACTCGCGGACGGCGAGCCCGCCCAGGATCCCGGCGGCCTCCCCCACCACCGCCCCACCGAGGACCGGGGGCGCCATCTCCCGGAGGAAGTCGCGCACCAGCCGGCTGCGGAAGACGCCGCTCTGCCGGCGGATGCCGATCTCACGCTTCCGCGACTGCATGAGCACCCAGCCCACGGTCGCCGTCGCCGCAGCCGTCTGGACGACCATGGCCAGGGTCACCGCGACCGTCAGCTCGCGGAGGATCGAATCGATCAGGTCGACGTCGACCACGCCGGCCGCGCGCACCTCGGGAGTGCCCAGGTCGCCGCTGATCCGGTCCGACACCCCGTAGGAGAGCGACATGAGCAGAACGGAGAACCCGACACCCATCGCGACGGAGGCCCCGGAGACCACGCGCCACGGGCCACTGCGCGGTGTCCGACCGCCCGAACGCATGCGTGCCCCTTCCGTTCGGCCGACTGGGCGCAGAACGTACCGGCCGACTTCGGCACAAGATCACACCGGGTGGCAGGTGTTCACTCGTACGAGTGGGTGAACGAGACCCCTTTCGGCGTGCGGGTTCCCCGCCGCGGCTTGATCATGAGCGAGGACCGGGCGGATCGCGCCCGGCCGGGAGGAGCGCGCGCGTGAAGGTCCTGGGCATCAACGCCATCTACCACGACCCGGCGGCGGCGCTGGTCGTCGACGGGAAGGTCGTGGCCGCAGCCGAGGAGGAGCGGTTCAGCCGGCGCAAGCACGGCAAGCGCCCGCTGCCGTGGAGCGCGTGGGAGCTGCCCGAGCTCTCCGCCGCCTGGTGCCTGAAGGAGGCCGGGATCCGGCCGGAGGAGCTCGACGCGGTCGCCTACTCCTTCGACCCGGCGCTGATGGGCACCCCGGAGGAGTCGGGGCTGTTCGACGACGGCGACGTCATGCGCAAGAAGTACGCCGAGATGGCGCCGGACTTCCTGGCCCACGCGCTGCCCGGCCTGGACCCGGCCAAGGTCCGGTTCGTCAAGCACCACGTCGCCCACGCCGCGTCGGCCGGCCTGGCCGCCCCCGGTCGCGAGGGCCGGCGCGACAACGCCGTCCTCGTGCTCGACGGTCGTGGTGAGGCGCACAGCCACCTGGCCGGCCGCTACGTCGACGGGCAGCTGGAGGTGCTCGCCGGCCAGGCGCTGCCGCACTCCCTCGGCCTGATGTACGAAGACCTCACCGACCACCTGGGCTTCCTGCGCAGCTCCGACGAGTTCAAGGTCATGGCGATGGCCTCCTACGGCAAGCCGCGCTTCCTCGGCGACCTGACCGAGCTCATCCGGGCCACCGAGGACGGCGGCTTCCGCACCGAGAAGATCGACTTCATCGAGTTCGCCCCGCGACTGGGCAAGGGCGACCAGTGGACCTCCGACCACGCCGACCTCGCCGCCAGCGTGCAGACCCGGCTGGAGGAGGTGCTGGTCGACCTGGCCACCTGGGTGCACGAGCAGACCGGGGAGAAGACCCTCACCCTGGCCGGCGGCACCGCGCTCAACTGCGTCGCCAACACCCGGATCCTGGCCGAGAGCCCGTTCGAGCAGGTCTGGGTGCAGCCGGCCGCCGGCGACGCCGGCACCGCGCTGGGCGCCGCCCTGCACGTCGCCCGCGAGCTCGGCGAGGAGACCCAGCCGATGCCCGGCGCGGCGTTGGGTCGCGGCTGGAGCGACGACGAGATCGAGAAGGTGCTCACCACCGCGGCGATCGACTACGAGCGCCCCGACGACGTCGCCGAGGCCGTGGCCGAGGTCCTCGCCGACAACGGCATCGTCGCCTGGTTCCAGGGCCGCAGCGAGTACGGCCCGCGCGCGCTGGGCCACCGCTCGCTGCTGGCCCACCCCGGCTTCGAGGCCAACCTCGAGCGGATGAACGACGTCAAGGGCCGCGAGCAGTTCCGCCCGGTGGCACCGATGGTGCTGCTGGAGAAGGCCCCGGAGATCTTCAGCCGCGGCCCGATCCCCTCGCCGTACATGCTGTTCGTGCACGACGTGGCCCCCGAGTGGCGTGACCGCATCCCCACGGTCACCCACGTCGACGGGACGGCGCGGATCCAGACCATCGACCCGGAGACGTCCCCGCTGGTGCACCGGATGATCTCGGCGTTCGAGCGGCGCACCGGGCTGCCGGTGGTGGTCAACACCAGCCTGAACACCGCCGGCCGGCCCATGGTCGACGACCCGCGCGACGCGCTGGAGTGCTTCGGCTCGGCCCCCGTCGACCTGCTGGCCATCGGCCCGTTCGTCGTCCGCCGCCCGAAGGCCACGCCCCGCCCCGCCTAAGGTCACGATCCGGGAACGGCCGTCACCCGACCGGGTGGCGGCCGTTTCGGGTGATCATGGCTGGGAACCCCTGTCACGGCCCGCTGAGACCCGGCGGCCCGACGACATCACGGAGGGCACCCATGACCGCAGCAGACCACGGCACCGGCAACCGAGGCATGACCTGGCCGCAGATGCTGGCCATGGCGATCGGTGTGATCTACACGCTGATCGGCATCATCGGCTTCTTCATCACCGGCTTCGACGACTTCGCCGCGCACACCGACGAGACCCTGCTCGGCTTCTCGATCAACCCGCTGCACAACATCGTGCACCTGCTGATCGGCCTGGCCGGCATCGCGCTGGCCCGGAAGCTGAGCACCGCCCGGACCTACGGGTGGCTGCTCGCCGTCGGCTACGGCGCCGCGTTCATCTACGGCCTGTTCGCCGCCGGCGAGGAGGAGCCGCTGAACTTCCTCAGCATCAACTGGGCGGACAACTGGCTGCACCTGGCCAGCGTGATCGCCGGCCTGGCCATCGCGCTGGGCCCGGTGAAGGACGCGACCACCCGCGGCCGGGACGAGTCCCTGCGCACCCGCTGAGCGACACCCCCGATCGCACGACCGCCCCGGACGCCAGCCGGCGTCCGGGGCGGTCGTGCGTCGAGACGGCTACGGTCCGGACATGGACTTCAGCCTGTCCGCCCGGGCCGAGGACGTCACCGGCCGGATGTGGGACTTCATGCGGGAACGGGTGTTCCCCGCCGAGCCGGTGTACGACGCCTGGCGGGCCGCCCGCGGGCACGACGACCACGGGCACCCGCCGGTGCTCGAGGAGCTCAAGGCGGAGGCGCGGTCCCGCGGGCTGTGGAACCTCTTCTCCCCCGAGCTCTCCGGGCTGAGCAACCTGGAGTACGCCGGCGTCGCCGAGGTGACCGGCTGGTCACCGGTGATCGCGCCGGAGGTGACCAACTGCGGCGCCCCGGACACCGGCAACATGGAGACGCTGATGCTCTTCGGCACGCCGGAGCAGAAGACGCGCTGGCTGGAGCCGCTGCTGGCCGGGGAGATCCGGTCGGGGTTCGCGATGACCGAGCCCGACGTCGCCAGCTCCGACGCCCGCAACATCCAGACGTCGATCGTGCGCGACGGCGACGAGTACGTGGTCAACGGTCGCAAGTGGTGGACCAGCGGCGCCGCCGACGAGCGCTGCCAGGTCTTCATCGTCATGGGCAAGACCGACCCCGACGGCGCCGCGCACCGCCAGCAGTCGATGGTGCTGGTGCCCCGGGACACCCCCGGCCTGGAGATCGTCCGGCACCTGCCGGTGTTCGGTTACCAGGACCAGCACGGGCACTCGGAGCTGCGCTTCACCGACGTCCGGGTGCCGGTGGCGAACCTGCTGGCCGGGGAGGGCGACGGGTTCATGGTCGCCCAGGCCCGGCTGGGCCCCGGCCGGATCCACCACTGCATGCGCGCGTTGGGCATGGCCGAGCGGGCGCTCACGCTGATGGTCGAGCGGGCCAAGGCCCGGGTCGCCTTCGGCCGACCGCTGGCCGAGCAGGGCACCGTCCGGGAGCTGATCGCCCGCTCGCGCATCGAGATCGACTCCGCGCGGCTGCTGGTGCTCAAGACCGCCGACCTCATCGACCGGCACGGCGCCAAGGGCGCCCGCACGGAGATCGCCGCGATCAAGGTCGCCGCGCCGCAGGTGGCCTGCGACGTGATCGACCGGGCGATCCAGGTGCACGGCGGCGCCGGGGTCAGCGACGACACGGTGCTGGCCCGGTTCTACGCCAGCGCCCGCACGCTGCGGATCGTGGACGGGCCCGACGCGGTGCACGTGCGCTCGGTGGCCCGGGAGGAGCTGGCGCGCGAGCGCCCCTGGCACGGCTGAAGGTCACGACTCGGTCACGGTGACACCCCTGCGGCGCCCCCCACGGCGTCCTAGGGGGTGACGGCGGGAGGAGACCGGGTGCGAGCCGACCACGAGGCGGGGTTCGAGGCGTTCGTCGCCGCGCGCTCCGACGACCTGCTGCGGGTCGGGTTCCTGCTCACCGCCGACCGCGGTCACGCCGAGGACCTGCTGCAGACCGCGCTGCTCAAGGCCTACCGGCACTGGGGGCGGATCTCCCGCGAGGACCCCTATCCCTACGTGCGCAAGGTGCTGGTCACCAGCGCGGCCAGCTGGCGGCGCCGGCGGGCGACCCAGGAGATCGTCTCCCTGCCCGACCGGGACGTCGCGGGCCCCGACCCGACCGACGACGTCGCCGAGCGGGACCGGATGGCCACCGCGCTCGCCACCCTGCCGCCCCGGATGCGGGCGGTGCTGGTGCTCCGCTACGGCGAGGACCTCGGCGAGGCGGCCACCGCCGCCGCGCTGGGCTGCTCGGTGAACACCGTCAAGAGCCAGACCACCCGAGGGCTCGCCCGGCTGCGTGCCGTGCTCGGCGAACTCCCGACCCCCGCCCGCTTGGAGTGCTGACGTGGACCTCATCGACGTCGAGACCGAGCTCCGGTCGCACCTGGCGAACCGGCCGACCCCCCGCGCCCCCGGCGACCTGGCCGCGCGCACCCGGCTGCGGCACCGCCGGCAGCGCCGCCAGCAGGCGGCGGTGGTCGGCGTCGGGCTCGCCGTCGCGCTGGTCTTCGGGTCGGTGCCCGTGCTGCGCGGCCTGCTGCCCGAGACCGGGACGACGCAGGACGTCGCCGCGCCCTCCCGGGGCGTGAGCACGCAGAACCTCTACGACCTGCCTGCCCGCGGGGCGCTCGCCGACGACGCGGCCTGGCTGCAGGCGGTGGCCGCGCTGCCGTGGGAGCCCGACGAGCTCGACCCGGCCGCCCCGCCACCCGCCGACAGCCACCGGGTGGCCTGGGCCGACGACGTGGACGGGGTCCGGATCGCCTTCGTGCTGGGCAGCGCGGACGGGCGGATCAGCGGGACCTGGTTCACCGGCCCCGCCGGCGCGGAGCCCGCGGAGATGACCCAGGCGACCGGCGTGCAGCGGCTGGTCCGCAACCAGCCCACGGGCCTGGTCGACGTCCCCGCCGGCGGGTCGTCCGGCCTCCTGGTCGTGGTGGGCCTCCCCGGCGACACCGTGGAGTACGTCGACGGGACCACCGTGACCGCGACCGGCGAGGAGCGAGTGGACCGGCGCGAGATGCCGGGAGCGGACGGCGTGGCCGCCGGCGCGATCGGTGAGCCGCGTGGCACGCCGCCCATGCACGTCGCCGTCCAGCGGAACGGCCAGCCGGTCGACTCGATGAGCCTCACGATGACCGACCGCGCCGAGGCCGTGCTCCCGGCCCCGGTCGAGTTCACGGACCCGCGCGGGCTCGGGTCCCGGGTCTCCGAGCAGGCAGTGCAGCAGGTGCTGCAGACGGCGGTGGGCGCCTACGGGTCCGGGTTCGACGGCGCGACCCCCGTGCTGCTCGCGGCGGGGCCGACCGGGACCGGGGAGATGGTGCTGGCCGGCGTCACGTTCCGCTCCGGCGCGACGCTCCTGGTGGTCGGCTCCACCCGGCACGGCGCCGACGGCTCCACCACCGGCTCGACCTCGACCGCCGACCCGCAGCCGGTCGGGACACCGCTGACGGACCAGCTGCTGGCGGTGCCCCTGGACGGGGACCTCGCGCTGAGCGGGCCACCGGACGCCGCAGTGGCGGAGGTGCTGGACGCCGCCGGGGCACGCCTGGTCACCGTCCCCCTGTCCAGAGGGTCGGGGGTGGGCACCGCGGGCGACGGTCCGGCGGCGGCCACGGTCCGGTTCCTGGGCGCGAACGGCAGCGTGCTGGCCGCGGCCCCGGTCACCGAGCTGGCCCGGTGACCGGGGAGCCCGCGTCGGTCATCGCCATGCGGCAGCTGGCCGAGGAGGCCCACCGGCGGCCGCGTGGCCGGTGGTCAGCCGCGCGGCGCGCGGCGGTACAGGAGGAACCCGACCGCCGCGAGCGCGACGCCGAGCACCAGCTGGCCGATGCCGACGCCGGCGCGGTCGGCACCGAACCAGGTGACGCTGGAGACCAGCAGGACGGCCGCGACGCCCAGCACGAGCAGGCCGACGAGACGTTCGCGAGGAGCCCGGGGGGCGGGTGAGGTCACGCGCCGACCCTACGGCCGGGCAGCTGCCGACCCGGAGCCCCGCCGGTCGCGCTCGGCGGGCCACCGGTCGAGCATCGCGGCGAGCTCCTCCCGGAAGTACGCGAAGAAGTCGCGGGTCTCGGCCAGCCGCCGACCACCGGGGCGCTCGTCGCCGAGCTCGGCCACCCCGCCCGCGACCACCCGCTCGTAGTGCTCCAGCACGCCGATCCGGGCGGCGAAGAACCGGGACCAGAGGTCCTCGTCGTGCAGCACGTAGAGGTCGCTGCGGGTGCCCGGCTCCCGCTCCCGGGCCAGGAACCCGATCTGCACCAGCTGGCGCACCGCGCCGCTGATCGCCGCGGGGCTGACCTGCAGGCCCGCGGCGAGCTCGGTCGCGGTGTACCGGTCGGCGTCGTCGGCGAGCGCGTAGGCGAGCACCCGCGCGGCCATCGGCTGCATGCCCGTCTCGCGCAGCACCAGGGCGAACCGCTCCACGAAGCGGAGCAGCGCCGCCCGTTCGGCGTCCTCGTCGGCCACCGGCTCTCCTCTCCTGGTCGGGGAGGCGAGGCTACCCGTCGTAGCAACATCAATGAGGTTCACAAACTTGTGAAGTGTGTGTAGCTTCGCCGCCATGACCGAGGTGATCGCGGTGTCCGGGCTGGTGAAGACCTTCGGCCGCACCCGGGCGCTGGACGGGCTCGACCTCACCGTGCGCGCCGGCGAGGTGCACGGCTTCCTCGGCCCGAACGGCGCCGGCAAGTCCACCACCATCCGGGTGCTGCTCGGGCTGCTGCGGGCCGACTCCGGCGACGTCCGGCTGCTCGGCGGCGATCCCTGGCGCGACGCCGTCGCCCTGCACCGCCGGCTCGCCTACGTGCCCGGCGACGTCGTCCTGTGGCCCACCCTCAGCGGCGGGGAGGTCATCGACCTGCTCGGCCGGCTGCGCGGCGGCCTGGACCCTCGGCGCCGGGCCGAGCTGCTGGACCGCTTCGACCTCGACCCGCGGAAGAAGGCGCGCACCTACTCCAAGGGCAACCGGCAGAAGGTCGCGCTCGTCGCGGCGCTGGCGTCCGACGCCGAGCTGCTGGTGCTCGACGAGCCGACGTCCGGGCTCGACCCGCTGATGGAGGCGACCTTCCAGCGCTGCGTGCAGGAGGTCCGCGCCGAGGGCCGCACGGTCCTGCTGAGCAGCCACATCCTCGCCGAGGCGGAAGCGCTGTGCGACCGGGTGAGCATCATCCGGCAGGGCCGCACGGTGCAGAGCGGCAGCCTGGCCGAGCTGCGCCACCTCACCCGCACCGCGGTCACCGCGGAGACCGACCGCCCGGCGCCCGGGCTGGCCGAGCTGCCCGGGGTGCACGGGCTGGAGGTGACCGACGGCCGGGTCGCCTTCGACGTCGACGGCGACGCGCTGGACGCCGCGGTGCGCTGCCTGAGCGAGGCCGGGCTGCGGTCCCTGCACAGCGCGCCGCCCACCCTGGAGGAGCTGTTCCTCCGGCACTACGACCAGACGGCCCCCACCGCGGACGGCGCGCGGTGACCGCCCGCCCCTCGCTGGCCGGCACCGGCGCGCTGCTGCGGTTCGCGCTCCGAAGGGACCGGCTCCGGCTGCCCGCCTGGGTGGCCGGCGGCGCCCTGCTGGTGATCGTGCAGTCCGCCGCTGCCCAGTCGACCTACGACTCCCCCGGCTCGCTGGCCGCCTACCGGGCCTCCGTGGGCAGCAACGCCGCGTCCATCGCCCTCGCCGGCCCGCCGGTGGGCCTGGACACGATCGCGGGCACGGTCGCCTTCGAGATGGCGACGCCCCTGGCCGTCGTCGCGGTGCTGATGGTCATGTTCACCACCGTGCGGCACACCCGCGCCGACGAGGAGCTCGGGCGCACCGAGCTGGTCCGGTCGACCCGGATCGGCCGGCACGCCCCGCTGGCCGCGGCGGCCGGGGTTGCCGCGCTCGCCAGCGCCGCGCTGGGAGCCGCGATCGGCGCGGGGGCGACCGCCAGCGGGCTCCCCGCGCCCGGGGCCTTCGTGCTGGGCGCATCCGCGACGGCGACCGGGCTGGCCTTCACCGGGCTCACCGCACTGGCTGCCCAGCTCGTCTCCACCGCCCGCGGGGTGTACGGCCTGGTGGGCGCCCTGCTGGGTGTCTCCCTCGTGCTGCGGGCCATCGGCGACGTCGAGGGCAACGGCCTGTCCTGGGCGTCCCCGGTGGGATGGGCCCAGGCCAGCCACCCCTGGTCCGGCGACCGCTGGTGGCCGTTGCTGCTGAGCGTCGCCGCAGGCGTGGCAGCGCTGGCCGCGGCCACCCAGGTGCTGGACCGGCGCGACCTCGGCGCCGGGCTGGTGCACCCCCGCCCCGCGGCCGCGGTGGCCCCGCGGTCGCTGCTCTCGCCGCTGGGGCTGACCTGGCGGCTGCACCGCGGCGCGCTGCTGGGCTGGGCGGTGGGGGTGACGTTGCTCGGGGCGGTCTACGGCGCCCTCGCCGAGTCGGTGGAGACGCTGCTGGCCGACAACCCCGACGTCACCGCCTTCCTGCCCGACGCCTCGGCCGCCGGCCTGGTCGACGCCTTCCTCGGCGTCGCGCTCACCACGACCGCGCTGCTGGTGGCCGCCTACGGCGTCGCCGCGGCGCTGCGGGCCCGCGCGGAGGAGACCGCCGGGCGCGCCGAGCCACTGCTGGCGACCGCCACCTCGCGGAGCCGCTGGCTCGGCGGGCACGTGCTCGTCGCGCTCGCCGGGACGGTCGTGCTGCTGGCGCTGGGCGGGCTCGGCACGGGCGCGGCCCGCGCGGCCTCCACCGGCGACGCCGGCGACCTCGTCCGGGTGCTCGGCGCGGCGCTGGCGCACACCGCCGGCGTCTGGGTGCTCGTGGCGGTCGCCGTCGCCCTGGTGGGGCTGGCGCCCGAGCCGGCGCTGCCCGCGGCGTGGGCCGCCTTCGGCCTGGTCGCCGTCGTCACGCTGTTCGCCGAGTCCTTCGACTGGCCCGGCTGGGTCACCGACCTCTCGCCGCTGGCCTGGACGCCGGCCATGCCGGCCGAGCCCTGGTCGACCGCGCCGGTGGCCGGGCTGCTGGCGGTCACCGCGGCGCTGACGGTGATCGGCCTGGGCGCGTTCCGCCGCCGCGACCTCGCCACCGCCTGAGGGCCCGGCAGGCAGAAACCGGGTGCGGACACCGGGGCGCGGGGGCAGCATGCCGACGTGATCGTCCGCCGCGAGCAGCCGACCGACGCCGAGCAGGTCCGGCAGGTGCACCGGGCGGCCTTCGCCGCGCCCGGGCTGCCGGACGGCGCCGAGGTCCCCGAGGCCCGCCTGGTCGACGAGCTCCGCGCGGACGCCGGCTTCCTGCCGCACCTGTCGCTGGTCGCGGTCGACGGCGGCCGGGTCGTCGGGCACGTGCTGGCGACCCGCGGCCGGCTCGAGCCCCTCGCCGTCCCGGCGCTGGGGCTCGGCCCGTTGGGCGTGCTGCCCGCCGCGCAGCGGCGCGGCGTCGGGACGGTGCTGGTGCACGCGGTGCTGGCGGCGGCCGAGGCGTGCGACGAGCGGCTGGTGGCGCTGCTGGGCGACCCTGCGTACTACGGCCGCTTCGGTTTCCGCCCGGCCACCGAGCTGGCCGTGACCGCCCCCGACCCGGCGTGGGGCGAGCACTTCCAGGCCCGGCTGTTGGGGCCGGCCACGCCCGCGGGCACCTTCCGGTACGCCGCGCCCTTCGACCGGCTCTGAGGCTCAGCCGCGCTTGGTCGGCGGCTTGCCCTCGTCCAGCGCCTCCTGGGCCTGGACCGGGTCGTAGGCGCAGGCGTCGGTGACCTCGGCGGCCGGGTCGGCCGGGTCGGCCGGCGGAGGCTCTGCCGGTGCGCTCGACTGGGCCGTCGAGCTCGAGGGGGCCGGCTGCGCGGCGTCGGCCGGCGGCGCGGTGGTCCCGGCCGCCGCGTCGCCGTCCGAGGGGGGCTGCAGCGCCTGCTGCACCAGCGAGCGGATGCGGTCGTAGTCGGGGTAGGCGGGGGTGATCACCGTGTCGTCGAAGACGACGCTGCGGATCTCGGTGCCCTGCACCAGGAAGGCCAGGTCGACGACGTCGTCCAGCAGCGACTGCGGGATGTCGGTGGAGACGATGTCCTGGGTGGTCGCGGCCAGCTCCCGGTACCGGGACAGCAGGGTCACCGGGTCGGCGGCCTCGACGATCGCGTCGATGACGCAACGCTGGCGGTCCATCCGCTGGTAGTCCGACAGCCCGTAGCGACCCCGGGCGAAGTCCAGCGCACGGACGCCGTCCATGTGCTGGTCGGGGCCCGGCGCGATGTAGTCGTCCGGGAGCTCCTGGCCGACGATGCCGTTGATCGGCACCCAGTAGTTCACGTCCACGGTGATGCCCCCGAGGGCGTCGACCAGGCGGCTGAACCCCTCGAGGTTGACCAGCACGAAGTAGTCGATGTGCAGGCCCAGCGCCTCGCCGACGCCCAGCTTGAGCATGTCCGCGCCGAGGTCGTCGGTCGGGCCCAGGATGTCGGGGTACCAGGCCGGCCCGTTGCGGTAGACCGCGTTGAGCAGGCTCTCGCTCTCGCTGCCGACGTCGAACCCGTCGGGCCAGACGTCGTGCAGCGGGCTGTCCTCCGGGAAGGGCAGGTCCTGGAGGTTGCGGGGGAGGCTGAACAGCGTCGTCTCCCCGGTGCGGGTCTGGATGTTGGCCACGATGACGGTGTCGGTGCGCACCCCCTCGCGCCCCTCCCCGCCGTCGCCACCGAGCAGGAGGATGTTGACCTCGTCGGTGTCGCCGAAGGGGTGATCGTCGTCCACCGGGTCGGTGACCGTGGCGCTCTCCCGGTCGGCGAACACCGTGTCGACCAGGTCGCGTTGGGCCAGGGTCGCGCCCACCGCCTGGTAGGTGGGCCAGGCGATCCCCGCGCACAGGGCCAGGACGACCGCGGCTCCCACGGCCTGCTGCCAGGGGCGCAGCCGGCGGGGGCGCAGCACCACCCAGCCGGCGACCACCATCAGCGCCCAGGCGACCGCGAGCGCGACCAGCCCCACGACCACCCAGGCGAGGGCGGTGGAGTCCACGGCCACCCGGACGGCGTCCCGCCAGCCGCCCAGGCCCAGCCACACCAGCGCGGCCATCAGCAGCCCGAAGACGACGAGCACGGCGGCGCCCAGCCGGCGGCGGCCACCGGCCACCAGTGCCGTGCCCGGCAGGACGGCGCCGACGACGGTGAGCCCCAGCGCGGAGCCGAAGCCGCGGTCGGCGTACCGGCCACGGCGACCGGCCGCGGTGGCACCGGCGGGCGGAGGCGGCCCGGAGGTGCGGGCGGAGCCCGATGGGTCGTCGCTCACGCAGCCGTCGTCCCCTCGCAGCACCCGGTCATCCCACCCATGCTCCCACCGGATACGGGTGCCGTGCCCCGGCTGCGACCGCGGATCACCCGTCCGGGCCGCCAGCATCGACGGTGCGTCCGCGCATGATCACGGTCAGCGCCGAAGCGGGGGACGAGGTGGTGAACAGGCGCACGGGCGCGGACTGCGCCGGCCCGATGGCGGGTAGTCGGGGGAACGTCAGCCGCCGCGCCCGTTGTTACGGTTGCGTAGGTTACGAGACCGTAGGTGACTTCCCGGGAGGACCCGTGCCGCAGACCACCGCACAGGCAGCACTGCTCATCGAGCTCGAGTCCGTCGTGGAGGAGAACCTGAATCGCCACCTCGGCCTGGCCCAGGAGTGGCACCCGCACGACTACGTCCCCTGGTCGCAGGGGCGCGACTTCGCCTTCCTCGGCGGCGAGGACTGGTCGCCGGAGCAGTCGAAGCTGGACGAGACCGCCAAGGCGGCGATGTTCACCAACCTGCTCACCGAGGACAACCTGCCCAGCTACCACCGGGAGATCGCCACCCAGTTCGGCCGGGACGGCGCCTGGGGCACCTGGGTGGGCCGCTGGACGGCGGAGGAGAACCGGCACGGCATCGCCCTGCGCGACTACCTCGTCGTCACCCGCGGCGTCGACCCGGTGGAGCTCGAGCGGGCCCGGATGGACTACATGACCTCCGGCTACGACTCCGGCGACAAGACCGCGCTGGAGACCGTCGCCTACGTCTCCTTCCAGGAGCTCGCCACCCGGGTGAGCCACCGGAACACCGGCAAGGCCACGGGCGACCCGATCGCGGACAAGCTGCTCGCCCGGATCGCCAAGGACGAGAACCTGCACATGGTCTTCTACCGGAACATCGTCTCCGCGGCGTTCGAGATCGACCCCGACGCCACCATGCGGGCGGTCGCCGACGAGGTCATGCGCTTCGAGATGCCCGGCGCCACCATGGCCGGCTTCCGCAAGAACTCGGTGATCATCGCCAAGGCCGGGATCTACGACCTGCGCCTGCACCACGACGAGGTCATCTCCCCGGTGCTGCGCGCCTGGAAGGTGTTCGAGCGGACGAACCTCGGGCCCGCCGGCGAGCAGGCCCGCGAGGAGCTCGCGCAGTTCATGGTCGGGCTGGACGCCCAGGCGACCAGGTTCGTGGAGAGCCGCGAGCGGATGCGCGCCCGCCAGCAGGCCCGGCAGGACACCCAGCTGACCTCGCTCCCCCAGTAGAAGGACCACCCTGCCCCCCGGACCTCGCACGCCCGGCCCGGGCCCCTGCAGGGCCGCCGTTCCATCACCTCCCGACCCACCTAGGCTCGGTCCCCGTGCGCCTGGCGACCTGGAACGTGAACTCCATCCGCAGCCGAGTCGACCGGGTGGAGGCCTGGCTGCAGCGCAGCGACGTCGACGTCCTGGCGCTGCAGGAGACCAAGTGCAAGGACGAGCAGTTCCCCGAGGAGCGCTTCCGCGCGCTGGGCTACGAGGTCGCGCACGTCGGCTACTCGCAGTGGAACGGCGTGGCGCTGCTGTCCCGGGTGGGGCTGACCGACGTCGAGGTCGGCTTCCCCGGCATGCCGTCGTGGGCCAAGGAGGGCGCCGAGCCCGCCGCCGAGGCCCGCGCCCTGGGTGCCACCTGCGGCGGGGTGCGGGTGTGGAGCCTCTACGTCCCCAACGGCCGGACGCTGACCGACCCGCACCTGCAGTACAAGCTGGAGTGGCTGGAGGCGCTGCGGGTCAGCGCCGGCGGCTGGCTGACCGACGACGCCGACGCGCAGGTGGCGCTGGTCGGCGACTGGAACATCGCCCCGCAGGACGACGACGTCTGGGACATCTCGGTGTTCAGCCACTCCACGCACGTCTCCGAGCCCGAGCGGGCGGCCTTCCGCGGGGTGGTCGAGGCCGGGTTCACCGACGTCGTCCGGCCGTACACCCCGGGGCCCGGCGTCTACACGTACTGGGACTACACGCAGCTGCGCTTCCCGCGCCGCGAGGGCATGCGCATCGACTTCGTGCTCGGTTCCCCCGCGCTGGCCCGCCGGGTCAGCGACGCCCGGATCGACCGCGAGGAGCGCAAGGGCAAGGGCGCCAGCGACCACGCCCCGGTGATCGTGGACCTCGCCGACTGAACCGCCGTCAGTGCGGGCGGTGCTGGACCAGCCCGACCGGCACCGGCCCCGGCCAGTCGGCCTCCAGCGCCTCGGCGGTCTCCTCACGCAGCTCCTGCGCCGCTCCCACCGTGCACAGCCGCTGCGGCACGGGTTCCTCGGTCGCCCGCACGTCGGCGACCACCACCGTGATGTTGTCCGTGGGCGGGCCGGCCAGCGCGGCGTCCCGCAGCGCCGCCGCGGCCTCGGCGGGGGTGCCGGTGGCGAGCAGCCCGGCGATCACGTCGGGCGGGACGACGTCGGAGAGGCCGTCGGAGCAGACCATGACCCGGTCACCGGCGGCGGCGTCCAGCCGGATCACGTCGAGGGCGGCGACGTCGTCGTCGGCGCCGTGCAGCGCGGCGTAGACCGCCGACCGCTGCGGGTGCACCCGGGCCTCGGCCGGGGTGAGGCTGCCGGCGTCGATGAGCGCCTGCACCAGGGTGTGGTCGGTGCTCACCTGCTGCAGCTCACCGCCGGAGAGCAGGTAGCCACGGGAGTCGCCGATGTGCAGCAGCACCAGCCCCTCGGCGTCCGCGTGCACCGCGGTGAGGGTGGTCGCCATCGTGCGCAGCCGCGGGCGTTCGGTGTAGGCGGCCCGGATCCGCTCGTTGGCGCTGGCCACCACCCGGACCGGGTCGTCGGAGCCCTCCCCCGTGCTGCCCACCGCCAGCGGCGCGAGCCAGGTGGCCACCAGCGAGGAGGCCACCGCCCCGCCGACGTTGCCACCGACGCCGTCGGCGATCGCGACCAGCAGCGGGCCACCCACCGCGGAGTCCTGGTTGTCCGGGCGCGGGCCGCGGGTGGAGACGGCTGCGCTGTCCAGCACGAGCACCGTCTCCACCTCCTGACCTGCAGATCTCACCTGGCACCGCGCGCGGCAGTGATCGAGAGGACGTTAGATGACGCGACGGCGCGGCGCCCCCGGGCAGCGCCGCGCGCGCCGCGGCTCCGGGCGTGCCGACAGCCTGCCACCGGGGTGCCCGGACGCTCACCGCCGCCCCGTACCGTCGCACGACGTGCTCGTCCTGCTGCCCCCGTCGGAGACCAAGCAGCCCGGTGGCGACGGCCCGCCGCTCGACCTGGCCGCGCTGACCGCCCCGGAGCTGACGCCGGTCCGGGCGCAGCTGGTCGACGCGCTGACCGCCCTCGCCGCCGACGTCCCCGCCGCCCGCGCCGCCCTCGGGCTGTCGGCGAAGCAGGACGACGAGATCGCCCGCAACGCCGCACTGCGCACCAGCCCGACCATGCCGGCCATCGAGCGCTACACCGGCGTGCTCTACGACGCGCTGGACGTCCGGTCGCTGACCCGCGCCCAGCGGGCCCGGGCCGCGACCCGCCTGGCGGTGGGGTCGGCGCTGTTCGGCGTCGTCCGAGCCGGGGACCAGGTGCCGGCCTACCGGCTGTCGGCGGGCTCGGCGCTGCCGGGCCTGCCCACCCTGCGGTCGCTGTGGAAGCCCGTGCTCACCGACGTGCTGACCGCGACCGACGAGCTCGTCATCGACCTGCGTTCGGGCGCCTACGCCGAGCTGGCCCCCGTGCCCGACGCGGTCACCGTCCAGGTGCTCAGCGAGCGACCGGACGGCACCCGGGCCGTGGTCAGCCACTTCAACAAGGCGCACAAGGGCCGGCTGGCGCGGCTGCTGGCCACGACGACGGCCGAGCCGGACTCCGTGGTGCGGCTGCGGACCCTCCTGCGCCGGAACGGGTTGCACGTGGAACACGACGGCGGCAGCCGGCTCACCCTCGTCGTCCCGGCCGATGCGGTCACCCGGTGAGCGAGGTTCCTCAGCGCTGAGAGACCGGCTAGCGTCGCCGGGGTGAGCAACGACCTGTGCACCCGCCCGGCCACCGAGCTCGCGGCGCTGGTCCGCGACCGGCAGGTCAGCGCCCGCGAGCTGCTCGAGGCGCACCTGACGCGGATCGACCGGCTCAACCCGGCGCTCAACGCCATCGTGACGCTGGACGCCGAGGGCGCGCGGGCCGCGGCCGACGCCGCCGACGCGCAGCTCGCCGCGGGGGAGCCGGTCGGCCCGCTGCACGGCCTGCCGGTGGCCCACAAGGACACCCACCAGACCGGGGGCATGCGGACGACGTGGGGCTCGCCGCTGCACGCCGACACCGTGCCCGCCCGCGACGAGCTCGCCGTCGCCCGGCTGCGGGCCGCCGGCGCGATCCGGGTGGGCAAGACGAACGTGCCGGAGTTCGCCGCCGGCTCGCACACCTTCAACACGCTGTTCGGTGCCACCCACAACCCCTACCGGCACGGGCTGTCGGCCGGCGGGTCCTCCGGCGGCGCCGCCGCCGCGCTCGCGGCCGGGCTGGTGCCGCTGGCCGAGGGCAGCGACATGGGCGGCTCGCTGCGCAACCCGGCGGCCTTCTGCAACGTCGTGGGGCTGCGCACCACCCCGGGCCGGGTGCCCACCCACCCGGCGCCGATCGGCTGGTCGCAGCTGTCGGTGCAGGGGCCGATGGGCCGCACCGTCGCCGACGTCGCGCTGCAGCTGTCGGTGCTGGCCGGCCCCGACCCGCGGGTGCCGATCTCGCTCTCCGACCCCGGCCGCCCGTTCGCCGCACCGCTGCCCACGGAGCTGACCGGCCTGCGCATCGCCTGGACCCCCGACCTGGGCGGCCGGGTGCCGGTCGACCCGGCGATCACCGAGGTGCTCATGGCCCAGCTCGGCGTCTTCCGCGCCCTCGGCGCAACGGTCGACGAGGACTGCCCGGACCTGCGCGACGCCGACGAGGTGTTCGGCGTGCTGCGGGCCTGGCTGTTCGAGGCGAGCTTCGGCGACCAGGTGCGCCGCAGCCCGGAGTCGTTCAAGCAGACGATCCGCTGGAACGCCGCGCGGGGCGCGGAGCTCACCGGCGCCGACGTCGGCCGCGCCGAGGTGGCGCACACGAAGCTGTACGAGCGGGTCGTCGCCTTCTTCGAGCGGTACGACGTGCTGCTCGCCCCGACCACGCAGGTGCTGCCCTTCCCGGTGGAGGTCGAGTACCCCACCGCGGTGAACGGGGTGGAGTTCGACGACTACCTGGGCTGGATGCGCTCCTGCACGCTGATCTCGGCCACCGGCTGCCCGGCGCTGTCGGTGCCCGGCGGGTTCACCGCCGACGGGCTGCCGGTGGGGCTGCAGATCGTCGGCGCTCCGCGGGCGGACCGGCGGGTGCTGGAGGTCGGGCACGCCTTCGAGCAGGCCACCGGTCACGGCCTGCGCCGTCCGGAGCTCTGAGCCACCCACCGGCCCCGCGGGTCGAGCCGGATGACCGGACGTCGAGCCGCGCCACAGCACGGCTCAACGTCCGCTGGAGGGGCTCAACCCCCTCGGCGGGCAGCCGCGCGGTAGGCGCCGCCGGTGCCGGGGGTGCCGGCCGGGCGGTGCGCGCGCTCGACCTGGACGTGCTCCTCGTGCCGGGCGAACACCACGGTCCCGACGAGGAACAGGCCGGACAGGATCAGCACGACGGCGGTGAAGGCGTTGGCGAACGGGATCTCCACCCCGATCAGGGTGAGCCCGCCGAGCCCGACCAGGACGAGCGCGGCGAGCACGGCACCGAGGGCACGCCACGGGCTGCGCCCGACCTCCTCGATGCCCTCCTGCGCCTTCTCCTTGGCGTAGTCCAGCGGCTTCCGCGCCCAGGAGAAGCGGGTGGCGAGCACCGCCAGCCCCGCGGCGACGAGCACGAAGCCCGGGCCCGGCAGCACGAGGAGGGCGATGCCGGCGAGGGTCAGCAGGCCACCGAGGACGGCGACGACGACGGTCTTCACCGTCCGGTCGTGCCCCATCCGATGGCGGGCCACGCCTACCCGGGTCAGCCGGCCCGGCGGCGCAGCCCGCGCAGGGTGCGGACGGCGACGAGCAGTTCGGCGAGCTCGTGCCGTTCCCCGGTCGCCAGCTCCTCCAGCTGCGCCGCCGCCCGCTGCTGGGCGACGTCCCATGCGTCGGCCCACCGGCCGACCAGCGCGTCCGCGGGCTCGTCGCCGGACTGGCGCAGGCCCAGCACGTCGGCGGTGAGCGTGGCCTGCTCGGCGGCGAGGTCGTCGCGCAGCGAGGTGCGGGCGATGGAGTCCCAGCGCCGGTTGCGGGGCAGCGCGGTGACCAGCTCCCGCAGCGGCACCAGCCCCAGCCGTTCCCCCAGGCACTGGGCCACCTGGGCGGCCAGCGCGATCGGCGCCCCCGTCGCCTCGGCGACCACCGCGAGGTCCAGCGCCGCCGGCAGCAGCGGCGCGACGGCCACCTCGGCGGCCAGCTCGGCGGACACCCCGTCGGCGTGCAGGGCGGCGGCCCGCTCGGCGTAGCCGGCGGCGTCGGCGCCCAGCAGCCACCCGGGCAGCCCCGCGCAGACCTCCGCGACCGGCCCGGCGAACCGGTCGACGACCTCCTGCAGCGACGGCGCCGGCTCCGCGGTCAGCCCGGGCAGCCGGAGCAGCCAGCGGGTGGCCCGCTCGGCCAGCCGGGTCGCCTCGGTGCGGACGTGCACCTGGGTGGCCGCGGGCACCCGGTTGTCCAGCTGCCGGGGCGCGTCCCACAGCCGGTCGACGTCGAAGACGGCCCGGGCGACGGCGTGGGCCCGGACCACCGCGGACAGCGGCGCGCCGGTCTCCTCGGCCAGCCGGAACACACCCGTGACGCCGGCGACGTTCACCGTGCGGTTGGTGAGCGCGGTCGCCACGATCTCCCGGCGCAGCGGGTGGTCGGCGATCGCGGCGGCGAACCGGCTCCGCAGCGGGCGGGGGAAGTAGTCCGACAGCAGCCCGGCCAGCGCCGGGTCGTCGGGCAGCCCCGAGGCGAGCACCGCGTCGCCGGCCTCGATCTTGGCGTAGGCCAGCAGCACGGACAGCTCGGGGCCGGTGAGCGCCAGCCCGTCGCGGCGGCGCTCGGTGATCGCCCGGTCGTCGGGCAGGAACTCCACCGCCCGGTCCAGCCGGCCGGCGCGCTCCAGCCAGCGCAGATAGCGCTGGTGGGCGTCCAGCAGGCCGCGGGCGGCGGCCGCCTCGCCGGCCAGCGTGGCGTTCTGCGCGTGGTTGTCGGTGAGCACGGCGGCCGCGACCTCGTCGGTCATCTCGGCCAGCAGCCGTGCCCGCCCCCCGGCGTCCAGCAGGCCCTCGTCGACCACGCGGTTCAGCGCGATCTTGATGTTGACCTCCCGGTCGGAGGTGTCCACCCCGGCGGAGTTGTCGATGGCGTCGGTGTTCAGCCGCCCGCCGGTCAGCGCGTACTCGATCCGGCCGCGCTGGGTCAGGCCGAGGTTGCCGCCCTCCCCCACGACCCGCACCCGCAGCCGGCCGCCGTCCACCCGGACGGCGTCGTTGGCCTTGTCGCCGACGTCGGCGGCGCTCTCCGTGGCGGCCTTCACGTAGGTGCCGATGCCACCGTTGAAGAGCAGGTCGACCGGGGCGAGCAGCACCGCGCGGACCAGCTCCACCGGGCTGAGCGACTCGATGCCCGGAGCCAGGCCCAGCGCGTGGCGCATCGGGGCGGAGACCGGCACCGTCTTCGCCGTCCGCGGCCACACCCCACCGCCCGGGCTGATCAGCGACCGGTCGTAGTCCGCCCAGGAGGACCGGGGCAGGGCGAACAGCCGCTGCCGCTCGGCGAAGGACGCGGCGGCGTCCGGCGTCGGGTCGACGAAGACGTGCCGGTGGTCGAAGGCGGCGACCAGCCGCAGGTGCTCCGACAGCAGCATGCCGTTGCCGAAGACGTCGCCGGACATGTCGCCGATGCCGACGACGGTGACCTCCTGGCTCTGCACGTCGACGCCGAGCTCGCGGAAGTGCCGGGTGACCGACTCCCAGGCGCCCCGGGCGGTGATGCCCATGGCCTTGTGGTCGTAGCCGACCGAGCCGCCGGAGGCGAAGGCGTCGCCCAGCCAGTAGCCGCGCTCGATCGCCACGGCGTTGGCCAGGTCGGAGAAGGTCGCCGTCCCCTTGTCGGCCGCGACCACCAGGTAGGTGTCGTCGCCGTCGTGCCGGACCACCCGCTCGGGTGGGACGACCTCGCCGGGGGCCACCCCGTCCGAGCTGTAGTTGTCGGTGAGCGAGAGCAGGGCGCCGATGAACAGCCGGTAGCAGGCCTCCCCCTCGGCCAGCACGTCGTCGCGCGAGGCGGGCCGGGTGGGATCGGGACCGGCCGGCGGCCGGAGGGGGACGAACCCGCCCTTGGCGCCCGTGGGCACGATGACGGTGTTCTTCACCGTCTGCGCCTTGACCAGGCCGAGCACCTCGGTGCGCAGGTCCTCGCGGCGGTCGCTCCAGCGCAGCCCACCCCGGGCGACGGCGCCGAAGCGCAGGTGCACCCCGAGCACCCGCGGCGAGCTGACCCAGACCTCCCGGGCCGGCCGCGGCTCGGGCAGGTCGGGGACGCCGGTCGGGTCGAGCTTCAGCGCCAGCGGCGCACGGCCGGCGACGACGTCGGCGGTGTAGGCGGTGGTGCGCAGGGTCGCCCGCACGGCGGCGAGCAGCGCGGTGAGCACCCGGTCGGCGTCCAGCGAGGCCACCTCGCCGATCGCCTCGGTCAGCGAGCCGACCAGCGCCTCGGTGCGGGCCTCCCGCCCGGCCGCGCGGTCGGGGGAGAAGCGGGTCTCGAAGAGCGCGACCAGCCGGGCGACGACGCCGGGGTGGGCGGCGAGGGTCTGCTGGACGTAGCCCTGCCCGAAGGGCAGCCCACCCTGGCGCAGCCACTGCACGTAGGCGCGCAGCACCGCCACCTGGCGCCAGGTGAGCCCGGCGCGCAGCACCAGCGCGTTGAGCCCGTCGTCCTCGGTGCGACCGGCCCAGACCGCGGTGACCGCGTCGGTGAACCGCTCCGGCAGCGTGCCGGCGAAGGGCACCTCGTCGGTCGGGGAGGCGAGCCCGAAGTCGTAGACCCAGGCCAGCGGGGCACCGATCCGGTCGATCTCGTAGGGCCGCTCGTCGAGGACGTCGACGCCCATGTGCTGCAGCACCGGCAGGACGTCGGACAGCAGCAGCCGGTCCCCCACCCGGTAGATCGTCAGCCGCCGTTCCCCCTCGGCCGGGTCACGGGGGGCCCGCAACCGCAGGTCCATCTCGCCGGGCCCGAGCCGGTCCAGCCGGGCCAGGTCGTCGACGGCGACCGCGGCCGGGAAGTCCTCCTGGTAGGCGGCGGGGAAGGCGTCGGCGACCCGGGCGAGCATCCGCGGCGCGTCGTCGCCGTGGCGGGCGGCCAGCGCGTCGGCCAGGTCGTCGGTCCAGCTGCGGGCGGCGCCGGCCAGCGCCGCCTCCAGGGCCGGCACGTCGACGTCGGGCAGCCGGGGCAGCCCGCGCCGGCTGACCGGCACCCGCACGACGAAGTGCAGCCGGGTGAGCACCGACTCGCTGGACCGGACGGTGAACTCCACCGTCGTGCCGCCCAGGTGCTCCAGCAGCAGCTGCTGCATCGCCAGCCGGACGGCGGTGGTGTAGCGGTCGCGGGGCAGGTAGACCAGCGCGGAGAAGAACCGGCCGAACGGGTCGCGGCGCAGGAACAGCCGGGTCTGCCGGCGCTCGCGCAGGTGCAGCACGGCCAGGGCGACCGGCAGCAGCTCGTCGACGTCGACCTGGAGCAGCTCGTCGCGCGGGTAGCTCTCCAGGACGTCGAGCAGCTCCTTGCCGGAGTGGCTGTCGGCCGGGACGCCGGAGCCGGCGAGGACGGCCTCGGCGGTGCGGCGCACCAGCGGCACGTCGCGGACGCTGCTGGCGTAGGCCTCGGTGGGGAACAGGCCGACCAGCAGGTGCTGGCGTGCCCGGCTGCCGGGGGTGTCGCTGGGCAGGTCGACGACGACGAGGTCCAGCCAGGCCGGGCGCTGCACGGTCGACCGGGCGTCGCCCTTGGTGACCAACACCCGGTGGCCGGTGCCGCCGCGGGCGGCCAGCGCGGCCGGGGCGACGGAGGTGGCCCGGTCCGGGGAGCTGCGCAGCACGCCGAGCTCCGAGCCGGGCACCACCTCCGGGGTCGCGTCCTCCCCCATCAGCTCCACGGTGCGGGCGCCGAGGAAGAGGAACGTGCCGTCGGCCAGCCAGCGCAGCAGGGCGGCGGCCTCGGCCGGGTCGTCGGCGGGGTGCCCGGCAGGGGCGTCGGCCGGGGCACCGTCGGTGGGGTCGTCGGGAAGCCGGTCCAGGGCGTCGGCCACCTGGCGGGCGCGGTCGGCCAGCGCCACGGCGTCCTCGTGGGCCCGCCGGACGTCGGCGAGCACGCCGGCCAACCCCGCGACCAGGTCGGCGGCGGCCTCGTCGTCGACCTGGCCGGCGAGCACCACGGCCATCCACGACTCGGCGGTCGCGCCGGCCCCGCAGGCGGCGGCATCGGCGCTGTCGCAGAACTCGGTCAGCTCACCGTCGGGGTCCCGGCGGACCACGACGACCGGGTGGACGACGTGCTCCACGGCCACGCCCTGGCGGACGACCTCCGCGGTGACCGAGTCGACCAGGTAGGGCATGTCGTCCACGACCACCCGCAGCACGGCCCGCCCCCCGGCGGTGCGGTGGACGTCGACGGTGGCGGTGCCCGCCGGCCGGGTGGCGGCCAGCCGGAGGTGGGCCACGGCGAGCGCCGCGAGGTCGGCGGGGTCGTGCCCGACGATCTCGGCGGCCGGCTCACCGGCGTAAAAGCGGTGCAGCAGGGCCGCGGCGTCGACCGGGCCGAGCGGGGCCTGACCGGCCGTCGGCTGCGCGGTCGCGAGCTGCCCGCCGGCGGTCTCGGCCGCCCGGTCGAGCAGGCGGCGCTTCTCCTCCTGGGCGGCCTCGAGGGCGGCCATGTCGGCGCCCACGTCGGAGGAGGAGCCGCGGCGGACCATGTCCGGCCACGCTAGTGGCCGCCGCCCCGGGCCGCACCTACACCGGCGAGCCCGGCGCGGCACGCCGGGGAGCTCAGCCGGCGCGGACCTTCAGCGGCAGGATCAGCTCGGCGATCCAGCTGAACAGGGCGATCAGGAAGCCGCCGACGAGCGCCGCCCAGAAGGTCTCCACGCTGAACCGGTCGGAGATCAGCGCGGTCAGCCCGAGCATGGCGGCGTTGATCACCAGCAGGAACAACCCGAGCGTCAGGATCACGAACGGCAGCGCGAGCAGCCGGACGATCGGCCCCACGATGGAGTTGACCAGCGCGAACAGCAGCGCCACCCAGAGGTACGTGCCGGTCTCGCCGAAGAACCCGGTGGGGTTGCCGATCACCTCGATCCCGTCGACGAGCCGGGTGACTGCGTAGATGATCGCCGCGAGCACGACGACACGGACGGCGAACTTCCCGATCGTTGCCACGTCGGCACGCTAGCGCCCGCGGCTCGACGCCAGGCCCTCTTCCGCCGTCTAGTGCAGTCTCGCGTCTGTCGTAGAGGAGTGCAGAGACCGGCAGGCGGCACACTGGGTGGACCATGACCGAACAGGCCCGACGCCGCCGCGTGCCGGCGCCCGCTGCCGGACGTGCCGCGCTGCTGGTCGTGCTGCTGCTGCTCGGCGCCGGCCTCGCCGTCGCCGTCGACGTGCCCGGGGTGGGTGAGGTGCGCGGCTGGCTGGACCACGCCGGCCCCGCCGGGTGGGCGGGCCTGCTCGCCGGTTCGGCGCTGGCCACGCTGGCCCCTGTGCCGCGGACGGCGCTGTCGGTGCTGGCCGGGGTGCTCGCCGGGTTCTGGGGCGGCCTCGCCCTGGCGCTGACCAGTGGTGTGCTCGGCGCCCTCGCCGGCTTCACCCTGGCCCGGCTGCTGGGCCGTGAGGCGGTCACCCGGCTCGCCGGCCCACGGCTGGCCCGGGCCGACGCGCTGCTCACCGACCGCGGCACGGTCGCGGTGCTGGTCGCCCGGCTGACGCCCGTGCTGCCGTTCACCCTGGTCAGCTACGCCGGGGGCCTGTCCGGGATGAGGCTGCGCGACCACCTCCTCGGCTCGGCGATCGGGCTCACGCCGGGCACCGTGCTGCACGTCGCGGTGGGGGCCAGCGTGGGCGCGGCCGGCCTGGGCGACGGCCGGACCCTGCTGCTGGCCCTCGTGCCGCTGTCCCTGGCGCTCGTCGTCCTGACCTGCGCCCACTGGTGGCGGCGCCGGGGCGCGGCGACCGGCCGCCCGGAGCCGGCAGGCCCGGCTCTCCCGCCGTCTATCACTCTCTAGCGCACACACGAGAGATCGGAAGACAGTGCTCGTCACCTCGACTCCCCCCTCTCGGCGCCCGACCATTCGAACACACGTTCGACCTGTCTGCTAGTCTCGGTGTCACCGGAGGTCGACGGCTCTGTCCTCGTCTGGTCGCGTCTAGTGATCGGGCTAGACACCTGCAGACGACGGTCGAGTCACTGCAGCATGCCCTCGTCTATCGGTTTCTACCGCTCCGTCTATACGAGGCCATAGGGTGCTCGACATGGACCCGGTGCGGAACCCGTACGCCCCCGGCGCCGGCCAGCGCCCACCCGAGCTGGCCGGGCGGGACACCGAGCTCTCCGCCTTCGACGTCGTCCTCGAGCGGATCGCGCACGGCCGACCGGAGCGGTCGCTCGTGCTCACCGGGCTGCGCGGGGTCGGGAAGACGGTGCTGCTCAACCAGCTGCGTTCGGCGGCGATCAGCCGCGGCTGGGGCACCGGGAAGATCGAGGCGCGGCCCGACCAGTCGCTGCGCCGGCCGGTCTCCTCGGCGCTGCACATGGCGCTGCGCGAGCTGCGGCACCCCGACCAGGAGTCCATGGAGGCGGTGCTCGGGGTGCTCAAGGCGTTCGCCCTCCGCGGGTCGGACGCCTCGGCCAAGGTGCGCGAGCGCTGGCAGCCCGGGATCGACGCCCCCGCCACCAGTGGCCGGGCCGACTCCGGGGACATGGAGATCGACCTCGTCGAGCTGCTCAGCGACGCCGCCGGCCTGGCCGCCGACGTCGGCAAGGGCATCGCGCTGTTCATCGACGAGATGCAGGACGTGCAGGCGCCCGACGTGTCGGCGATCTGCGCGGCCTGCCACGAGCTGTCCCAGCAGGGGGCGCCGCTGATCGTCGTCGGGGCGGGGCTCCCCCACCTGCCCGCCGTGCTGTCGGCGTCCAAGAGCTACTCCGAGCGGCTCTTCCGCTACCTGCGGATCGACCGGCTCGACCGGCCCGCCGCCGACCGGGCGCTGCTGGCCCCCGCCGAGCGGGAGGACGTCACCTTCGAGCCCGAGGCGCTCGACGCCCTCTACGCCGCCGCCGACGGCTACCCCTACTTCGTGCAGGCCTACGGCAAGGTCACCTGGGACGTCGCCGCCTCCTCCCCCGTCACTGCCGCCGACGTCGCCATGGCCGCCCCGGCCGCCGAGGCCGAACTCGCCGTCGGCTTCTTCGGCTCCCGCTACGACCGCGCCACCCCGGCCGAACGCGAGTACATGCACGCGATGGCCGAGCTCGGCGGGCCGCAGGGCAACCCGGTCGCCACGGCGGAGGTGGCCTCCACGCTGGGCCGCAAGCCGGCCTCGCTCTCCCCCGCCCGCGACTCGCTGATCAAGAAGGGCCTGGTCTACTCCGCCGAGCGCGGGCAGATCGCCTTCACCGTGCCGCACTTCGGGCGCTACCTGCTCAGCCACGCCGACTGATGGGGCTCACCGGGCCTGACGGCGGACGCGGCAGGACGCCGTTCCACGTGCAACCAGCCGCTCACCGGGGCAGGGTGATCACATGAGCGCGACCGGGAGCAGCAGGTACGACGTCCGCACCCCTGAGGAGATCACCGTCCCGGTGGCCGGCGGTGACCTGGCCGCGCTGTACTGGGCCGCCGACGCGCCCGCCGCTCCCCTGGTGGTGCTCCTGCACGGGATCACCTCCAACGCGGCGACCTGGACGACGGTGGCCGCCGCGCTGGCCGGCGAGTGCGAGGTCGTCGCCCCCGACCTGCGCGGACGAGCCGGGAGCGCGCGCCTGCCCGGCCCCTACGGCCTGTCCGCGCACGCCGCCGACGTCACCGCGCTGCTGGACCGGTTCGGCGCGGACGGAGCGGCCGGTGCAGACGCCACGGTGCTGGTCGGGCACTCGATGGGCGGCTTCGTCGCCACCCTGGCCACCGCCGGCCAGGCCCGCGACCTCGTGCACGGCCTGGTGCTCGTCGACGGCGGCCTCCCCTTCGCCGTCCCTCCGGCCGCCGACACCGACGACATGCTGGCCGCCTTCCTCGGCCCGACGCTGGAGCGGCTGGACCGACCCTTCGCCGACCTCGCCGCCGTCCGCGCCTTCTGGGCCGACCACCCGGTCATCGGCCGGTGGGTCGACGACCCCACGGTGGGGGCCTTCCTCGCCCGTGACCTGACCGGTGAGCCGCCGGAGCTGCGCAGCTCGGTGGTGCACGAGGCGGTCCGGGTCGACGGCGCGGACATGTTCCGCAACCAGGCGGTGCTGGAGACGACCACGGACCTGCCGGTGCCGGCCACCGTGCTGTGGGCCACCCGCGGCATGAACGGCGAGGTGCCCGGCCTCTACGACGAGGTGCGGCTGGCCGGGATGAACCTCTCCGACGCGCACGTCCGCGCCCGCGAGGTGCCCGGCACCGACCACGACTCGATCATCTGGTCGGCCGACGGGGTGGCCGCGATCGCCGAGGCGGTCCGGTCGGCCGCAGCAGCGGACCGCTGACCCGGGTCAGTCCGGCGGGGGGACGGCGGCCGCCAGTGCCCGCGGTGCCGCCGCCGGGCGCGGCGCGTCCACCGGGTGGCAGCGCACCGCCAGCACCGCGACGTCGTCCTCGGCGCCGTCGGCCAGCAGCTCCCCCAGCAGCCGGTCGCAGAGCCGCTCCAGCGGCTCCCCCGCCAGCCGGGACGCCACCGCGCGCAGCCGGTCCCGGCCGGCGTCCAGGTCGCTGGTCCGCCGCTCGAACAGGCCGTCGGTGAACAACAGCAGGGTGCTGCCCGGTGGCAGTGCGGTGACCCCCTCGCCGCGGGCGCCGTCCAGCCCCAGGCCCAGCGGCGGGCCCACCGGCGCGTCGAGGTCGGTCACCGTGCCGTCGGGGAGCACCAGCACCGGCATCGGGTGCCCGGCGACGGCCCAGCGCAGCCGGCGCACGCCGGCGGCCCGGTCGGCGTCGTCGGTCTCGATCCGGGCGACCAGCGCGGTGGCCAGGGAGGCGACGCCCAGGCCGACGACGGCCCGGTCGACCCGCCGCAGCACCTCCCCCGGGCCGGTCTGCCGGTCGTAGGCGATGGCCCGCACCAGGGTGCGCAGCTCGGCCATCGTCGCGGCCGCCTCCAGGTCGTGGCCCATCACGTCGCCGATGACCAGGACGGTCGCGCCGTCGGGCTGGAGGAAGGAGTCGTACCAGTCACCGCCGATGGAGACGTCCCGGGCCGCCGGCCGGTAGCGGACCGCCAGCTCCAGGGCGTCGGGCTGCACGGGCGGGGACAGCAGGCTGCGCTGCAGCCGCTCGGCCACCCGGGTCTGCGCCGTCGCCAGCCGGGCGTTGTCCAGGGCCAGCCCGGCCCGCCGGGACATGATGTCGGCGGTGCGCAGCTCCGCGTCGGTGAAGGCACCCCGCTCCGGACCGGTGACGAGGGTGACGGCGCCGAACAGCTCGCCCCGCGCGATCAGCGGGAACGTCGCCACCGAGTGCACCCGCAGCGGCGCCAGGGCCTCCCGGGCCGCCGGGGTGGTCATCGCCACCACCTGCTGGGCCTCGATCCCCTGGATGACCACCGGCCGGCCGTCGCGCAGCGCGGTGGGCACCGGCGCGGTCGCCTGGTTGGTGCGGGCGCGCAGGTCGGCGTACCGGTGCACGTGCGGCAGCATGGCCGGGTCGCGGTGGGCACGTCCGACGTCCCGGCGGACGCCGTCCTCGACCACGCTGACCAGGCACCAGTCGGCCAGCGCCGGCACGATCAGCTCCGCGAGGCGCTGCACCGCCTCGCCGGCGTCCAGCGTCGCGGTCATCGCCTGGCTGACGTCGCCGAGCAGCATGAGGTGCCGGCCGGCCAGCTCGGCGGCGTGCGCGGCCGCGGCGGCTCGCTCGGCCTCCTCCTCGCGGGCCGCGACCGCCTCGGCCCGGGCCTGCTCCGCCGCCCGCCGCTCGGTCACGTCGTCGTAGGTGACCACGAGCCCGCCGGCAGTGCGGAAGGCGTCCACCCGGAACCAGGTGCGCAGCGGCGGGTACCAGGCCTCGAAGCCGACCGGCTCACCGGTGCGTGCCACGTGCTCGTAGTGCCGCGCGAACTCGCTGCCGACGCCCTCCGGGAACTCCGCCCAGATCACCCGGCCCACCAGGTGCTCGACCCGCCGCTGCAGCAACCGGGCGCCGGCCGGGTTGACGTAGCTGAACCGCCACTCGTCGTCCAGCGCGAACAGCGGCCGGGGCATCGCGTCGACCGCCCGCGCTAGCAGGTCCGCCGGCGGCGCGGAGCCGTCCGGGCTCATGGCGGCCACTCTGCCCCATGGCAGGGACATCGCCGTACCGCCCGCCGGGAATCCGCCCGGCACGTCCCTCCAGCGGGTGACGAACGACGGGACCGGGGGAGCGCGGCCCGTCGTCGGTGACGGCTGCGCTCCCCCGGTCCCGGGGTCGTGCTGGGTTCGCGGGAGGGTCAGTGCGCCATCACGATGGACAGCGAGCCCGACCCGTAGCCCGCGACGTCGACCGTGAGGTCGATGCGGTTGAACGCCGCCGCCAGCCCGGCGATGTCCCCGGGGATCGACTCCCCGGGTGCGTGCAGCGTGTGCAGCTTCGAGTGGTTGACGCCCTCGCCGTTGAACATCGAGGCGGCGATGTTCACCACCTCGTACAGCGCCTCGAGGTGCATCGGGTAGAGCTCGCCCTCGTCGATCGCGTCCTCCAGGCCGCCCTTGGGCAGCAGCGCGAGGGCGCCGGCGAGCCAGGCCCCGAGCCGGAGGTCGACCAGGCACAGCGCGGTGGTGGCCATGGTCGGGTCGATGTAGACGGCGACGGCGGGCTTGTCGTTCAGCGACACCGGGTCCCCGGGGGAGACCACGACGGCCTTGCCGAAGAGGCCCTCGAGCATGTCGCGGACGTCCTTGGCGGTGGGCAGCGTGGCCGGCTGGAGGGCGGCCGTCATGCGATCACCCCGTCCAGCGCGTCCTTGAAGGTGTCCTCGTTGAACGGCTTGGCGATGAGGAAGAGGGCGCCGGCGTTGGCCGCCTTCTCCCGCATCTCCGGGGACCCCTCGGAGGTCACGAAGCCGAAGGGCACCTGCGACCCGGAGGCGCGCAGCGCCTCGAGGCACTCGATGCCGGTCATGTTGGGCATGTTCCAGTCGGAGAGGACGAGGTCGGGCTTGTCGGACCCGATCTTGGCCAGGCACTGCTGCCCGTCCTCGGCCTCGATGATGTCGTGGTCGTCGTACCCCGCCTGGCGCAGGGTGCGGATCACGATCTGCCGCATGACACGGCTGTCGTCGGTCACCAGGATCTTCACTGCTGCGGCACCTCGTTCCGCTCGGTGTCCGGCGCCGTGGAGGCGCCCTGGACGGTGATGGTCAGGGACTGGCCGCGCCACTGGCCGTTGACGCGGCAGACGTCGTCGAGCCGCCCGGTGGGCGGTGCGGCGCCGGTCTGGGGGAGCCCGAGGCTGGAGGGCCCGGGCAGGACGGACTTGATGTTGCCGCCGAGCACGTTCGCCAGTTCGCCCAGCGCGTCCTGGACGTCCTCCTCCTCGACGAGGGTCGGCGGGCGGAGCATGAGCACGCTCTCGGTGAGCGCCTCGGCGGTCTCGGTGTCGCAGGTGAGGACGACGGCGCCGTTCCACGGACCGGTGATCGTCACCCAGGCGCTGACCGGCTCGAGCGGCGGAGGGGCCGGGACGGGGATGAAGACCTCGCCGTCGCCGACCAGGGACGGCCAGACCTCGTCGGCGATGCTCTGCACGGTCCGCGCGTCGAGCAACGCGGAGATCGGCTGAGCACTCGAGAGCTGGGCCAGCTCGGGTGAGGCGGTCATGCGGGGGCACCTTCCGGGAGCAGGCCGAGCAGCGCCAGCTTGTCGCGGAGCGCATCGGCGGTGAACGGCTTGATCAGGTACTCGTGCGCCCCGGCGGCGAGGGCCTTGACGATCTGCCCGTGCTCGCTCTCGGTGGTGACCATCATCAGCGTCACCTGGCGGTGGGCCGGGTTCACGCGCACGGCGAGGACGAACTGCAGCCCGTCCATCACCGGCATGTTCCAGTCGATGCAGCAGATGTCCGGCACGTAGCCGGACTCCAGGACGTCGAGGGCCTGGCGGCCGTCGCCGGCCTCCCGCACCTCCTCGAAGCCGAGATCGGTCAGGATGCTGCCGACGATGCGCCTCATGGCGCGGGAGTCGTCGATCACGAGAGCTCGCACGGTCAGGACCCCTTCCGCGGGCGGTAGGCGGAGCCGCGGCCCATGACGACCCGCTCCCAGTTGTCATCGACCCCGAGGGTCGTCTCGGCCGCGCCCAGGAACAGCCACCCGTCGGGTCGCATGAGCTGGCGGACGCGGTTCAAGATCCCCTGCTTGGTGGGCAGGTCGAAGTAGATGAGGACGTTGCGCAGGTAGACCACGTCGAACGGGCCCATCCGGGGCAGCGGCGCGGCGAGGTTGCACTCGCTCGCGGTCACCATCCGGCGCAGCTCGGGCGCGATCTCCCACTCGTTGCCGGCCCGGGTGAAGTGCCGGACGAGCATCGGCGCCGGCAGCCCGCGGTTGACCTCGAGCTGGCTGAACCGGCCGGCGCGGGTGCGCTCGACCATCTCCCGGGAGAGGTCGGTCGCGGTGATCGACACCCGGCTGGTCGCGTTCGGCAGCGCGTCGGACAGCAGCATCGCGATCGTGTAGGCCTCCTGCCCGCTGGAGCAGGCGGCCGACCAGATCTGCAGGCGCTCGTTGGGCCCGCGGGCGGCGAGCAGCTGCGGCAGGACCGTGCCGGTCAGCGCGGTGAACGGGTCACCGTCCCGGAACCAGGAGGTCTCGTTGGTGGTGAGCGCCTCGACGATCCGCCGGGTCGTGGCCGGGTCCGGGCGGTTGCGGACGGACTCGACGAGCTCGCTGACGCCGGAGAGGCCGCGCTGCTGCGCCATGGGCAGCAACCGGGCCTCCACCAGGTACTCCTTGCCCGGCTGCAGCACGATGGCGCTCTCCCGGTGCACCAGCTGGCGCACCCAGTCGAAGCTGGTGGCGGTGAGCGTCATCGCGTGCCTCCCATGGTCGTGAGGGGGCGAACGGTGCCGCCCATCGGGCGGGGGTGGGGGAGCAGGCGGGTGATCGCCTCGGCGACCCTGCCCAACGGCAGGACCTCGTCGGCGTAGCCGGCCTGGGTCACCGCACCGGGCATGCCCCAGACCACCGAGGTGGCCTGGTCCTGGGCGACGACGGTGCCGCCGGCCTCACGGATCTGACCGGCACCGATCCGGCCGTCGGAGCCCATGCCGGTGAGCACGACACCGAGGACGGCGCCGTCGTAGGCGGCGACCGCGGAGCGGAAGAGCACGTCGACCGCGGGGCGGCAGAAGTTCTCCGGCGGCCCCTGGTTCAGCGCCGTGCGCTTGTTGCCGCCGCTGGAGCTGACGGTGAGGTGGTGGTCGCCCGGGGCGATGTGCACCGTGCCGGGCGCCAGCGGGGTGCCGTCGACGGCCTCCACGACGCGTAGCGGGCACAGCCGGTCCAGCCGCTGCGCGAACTGCCGGGTGAAGACCGGCGGCATGTGCTGCACGAGCAGCACGGGCACGGGCAGGGACGCCGGCAGCAGCGGCAGCACCTTGGTCAGCGCCTCCGGGCCACCGGTCGAGGAGCCGATCACCAGGACGGCGGGCTCCTTGGCGGCGCGGGTCCGCGGGGCCGGCGGCCGGGGGGCCACCGCAGCCGGGGCGGGCGCGGCGGCCGGGCCGGAGCTGATCGGCCGCCCGGTGAGCGCCTTGATCTTGGGGATGAGCTGCTGGCGCACGCTCTCCATCGACTGCGCGACGCTGCCGACGTTCGCCGGCTTGGTCACGTACTCGTTCGCACCGGCGGACAGCGCGTCCAGGGTGGCCGAGGCGCCTCGCTCGGTGAGCGTGCTGAACATGATGATCGGCACCCGGCTGAACGCCTGGCCACCGGCGCGGCTGCGGATGGCCCGCACCGCCTCGATGCCGTTCATGTCCGGCATCTCGATGTCCATCGTGACCAGGTCGGGCTTCAGCTGCTCGAGCTTCGCCACCGCGATCCGGCCGTTCGCAGCCGTACCGACGACCTGGATCATCGGGTCCTCGGAGAGGACGTCCGTCACGATCTTGCGGACGACGACCGAGTCGTCGACCACCATGACCTTGATCTGCTCCACGCGCTCCCCCGCTGCCGATGTACCGGCCAGGTGGGCCGCACACAACGTTCATCGGCATCCGCTGGCTTCTCTTGAGCGCAGCGGCGGGACGAGCTGAGGACTACCCCGCGAGGGGGAGCGACCTCCCGGTCACCATCGCCCACGGCGCACCGAGGACGGCCATCGACTCCTCGTCGAGGAGGTCGGACATGGCCAGGCCCTGCACGCACCCGGCCAGCGCGTTCCACACGCCCTCGGCGCCGTCGCGGGAGGTGAAGCCGCTCTCGACGAAGGCGGTGACCGCCGTCAGCTGCGCCGCGGCGAGGGTGCGGGTGCGGCCGGACACGTGGGCGGCCCAGGACGCGCCGTGCATGGCGGCGGCCCACGGCCGCCGCTGGCCCCGGCCGACCTCGACCGCGAGCCGCCAGCGCCGGCGACCGGCCTCGCCGAGCTCGCGGACCTCGCCGAGCAGCTCGGCCAGCCCGGCGGTCGCCGGGCCGAGATCAGGGCGCGGGGCGGGCTCCAGGGCGGTGGCGGCGGCACAGGGGGCGGTGAGCTCCTGCCGAACCGGACGGTCGAGGGCCTCGGCGGCCCACCAGCCGGTGGCGGCGTCGGCCAGCACGTCGGCGGCGACGGCGGCCACCGCCGGGTCGAGGTCGGCGACCACCGGGTGCTCGGCGCCGAGGACGTCGTCGCGGACGAGCCGCTCCAGCGCCGGGGTGTTGCCGATCGTGCCCCGCTCGAGCAGCGCCACGAGGCGGGCGTTGCGCTCGCCGCCCTCGTCGGCCCCGCCGGGGACGCTGCCGGGGACGTTGCCGGGGACGTCGCGCAGCTGGGGCACGCCGGCCGCGGCCAGCTCGTGCGCCCGCCGGGCACGGACGGCCATCTCGGCGCGCTCGGCGGCCGGCCGCCCGGCGCCCGGGTGCGCCGCGGCCAGGCGGTGCAGGGTGGCCGCGTCGGCGCCCAGACCGGTCAGCAGCACGTCGGCCACCTGACCGCCGGCGGGCAGGCGGACCAGGTCGAAGCCGAGAGTGGCCGCGCTGACCAGTGAGTAGGGCACGTCGCCTCCTGTGGAAGTGGTGCACCCATCGTGGGGGCGGCGTGGGCAGTGCGCCACGCGGCCGTCACCCGGTCGCGCGACAGCGACCTGACGCCAGCTGCGCGTTCGCCTCACTCGGTCAGGAGGTGGTGACAGCCCGTGAACCGGCCGTCACCCGGACGATGACCGGCCCCGGACACGGCAGCGGCCGCCGCCCTCCGTCAGGGAGGGCGGCGGCCGCTGGGTCCGGGTCCGCCGTCAGTAGGTGAACCGGGCCACCGTGGTGCGCAGGTCGCTGGCCATCCGGGACAGCTCGTCGACCGCCATCCGCGTCTGACCCAGCGCCTGCGTGGTCGAGGACGCCGCGGTGGAGACCCCGGTGATGTTCGCCGCGATCTCCGTCGACCCACCGGCGGCCTCCTGCACCGACCGGGACATCTCCTGCGTCGTCGCCGTCTGCTCCTCCACCGCCGAGGCGATCGTCAGCTGGAAGTCGTTGATCGAGCCGATGACCTCGGAGATGCGGCCGATGGCAGCGACGGCGCCGGAGGTGTCGCCCTGGATCGCCTCCACCCGGCGGGCGATGTCCTCGGTCGCCCGCGCCGTCTCCTGCGCCAGCTCCTTCACCTCGTTCGCCACCACCGCGAACCCCTTGCCCGCCTCCCCGGCCCGCGCCGCCTCGATCGTGGCGTTGAGCGCCAGCAGGTTCGTCTGCTCCGCGATCGAGGTGATCACCTTCACCACCGCGCCGATCTCCTGGCTCGACGTGCCCAGCTTGGTGATCGTCTCCGTCGTCGACTGCGCCTCGGTCACCGCCTGCGCCGCCACCCGCGCCGCCTCGTTCGCGTTCTGGCTGATCTCCCGGATCGAGGCACCCATCTCCTCCGCACCCGCCGCCACCGTGCCCACGTTCCGGGACACCTCCTCCGCCGCCGAGGAGACCACCCCGGACTGCGCCGACGTCTCCTCCGCCGACGACGCGATCTGCGCCGACGACGCCGACAGCTCCTCCGACGACGCCGCCACCGCATCCGCCGACACCGCCACCGAGGCCAGCACCGACCGCAGGCTCTCCTGCGCAGCGTCCAGCGCGGCGGCCATCCGGCCGACGTCGTCCCGCTGGGCGACGCCCGTCCCCTGGGTCAGGTCGCCCTCTGCCAGCCGCTCGGCGGAGTGCCGGACGCGCGCCAGTGCGCCGCTGATCGACCGGGCGGTGAACACCCCGAGGCCGAGCGCGAGGACGCTGCCGACGGCCACCAGCACGAGGAGCCAGGTGCGGGTCGAGGAGTAGGCATCCGCCGCGGCGTCCGCGCTGTCGGAGGCGATCGACGCCTGGAGGTCGGCGAGCCCCTGCAGCTCGGCGACGATCTGCTCGCTGAGCGGCGCCACCTGGTTGGTGCGCAGGTCGATGAACTCCGGGGACTGCGCCTTGCCCGCCGCGCCCAGCGCGTCGAGCTGCTCACCGAGCTCGATGTAGCGGTCGATGTCGGCGAGCGACGCGTCCAGCGCCGCCTGCACCTCGGGGGTCGGCGAGGTCTCGGTGCGCAGCCGTTCACCGGCGTCGGCCAGGGCGGCCCGGGCCTCGTCCCGCTGGACGATGTACCGCTGCTTGGCGGCCGCGTCGGCCGAGTAGGTGGCGTTGGTCGAGGCGAACCGGCTGCCGAGGAACTGGAAACGGATCTCCTGGGCCAGCTGGCCCCCCAGCACGTTCTGCCGGTGCATGTCGGCGGTGCGGTCGGCCGACGTGGACAGGGCACTGAGCCCCACCAGCCCGGTGACGACGGCGACGAGAACGGCCACGGTCACCGCCATGGTGATCTTCGTGGTGACGGCGAGGTCCCGGAATCGGATTCCGGTGGACGGCCTCTGCATCTCTGTCACTGCCTTTCCTGGGTACCGCTGGGCAAGCTCTGTGACGCCCATCATGGAAGCACCGGGGAATACGGCACGGCATTCACGTTCGCGCGTCGGGCCCTTTGTCCGGAAATGATGACCGAGGCACGCGAGGAGGAGACCTGTCGACAATTCCGACCCGTCGTGGAATGACCGGCGCAGCGCCGTGGGTCCACCGTTCCCGGAACGGGGCCGAGGCCGGCCCTCGGTCCGTCCGGGCAGTCAGTAGGTGAAGCGGGCGACGCTCCCCCGCAGGTCGCTGGCCATCCGGGACAGCTCGTCGACCGCCTGCCGGGTCTGGCCCAGCGCCTGGGTGGTCGAGGACGCCGCGGTGGAGACCCCGGTGATGTTCGCCGCGATCTCCGTCGACCCACCGGCGGCCTCCTGCACCGACCGGGACATCTCGTTGGTGGTCGCGGTCTGCTCCTCCACCGCCGAGGCGATGGTCAGCTGGAAGTCGTTGATGCTTCCGATCACCTCGGAGATGCGACCGATGGCAGCGACGGCACCGGAGGTGTCGCCCTGGATCGCCTCCACCCGCCGCGCGATGTCCTCCGTCGCCCGCGCCGTCTCCTGCGCCAGCTCCTTGACCTCGTTCGCCACCACCGCGAACCCCTTGCCCGCGTCCCCGGCCCGCGCCGCCTCGATCGTGGCGTTGAGCGCCAGCAGGTTGGTCTGCTCCGCGATGGAGGTGATCGCCTTCACCACCGCGCCGATCTCCTGGCTCGACGTGCCCAGCTTGGTGATCGTCTCCGTCGTCGACTGCGCCTCGGCCACCGCCTGCGCGGCCACCCGCGCCGCCTCGTTCGCGTTCTGGCTGATCTCCCGGATCGAGGCACCCATCTCCTCCGCACCCGCCGCCACCGTGCCCACGTTCCGCGACACCTCCTCCGCCGCCGACGACACCACGTTGGACTGCGCCGACGTCTCCTCCGCCGACGCCGAGATCTGCGCCGACGACGCCGACAGCTCCTCCGACGACGCCGCCACCGCATCCGCCGAGACGATGATCTCCGCGATGGTCGTGGACATGGTCGTGGCCGCGTCGTTCAGCGCCTCGGCCATCTGGCCCAGCTCGTCCCGGCCGCGCACCGGCAGCCGCACGGTGAGGTCACGGCCGGCCAACCGCACCAGGCCGCCGTGGACCTCACGGACGCCGCGCGCGATGCCACCGGAGACGACGAAGGCGAGCGCACCACCGAGGGCGAGCGCGCCGCCGGCCACCAGGAGAGTGGTGCGGGCGGTGGCCGACTCGGCCTCGGCCGCCTCGGCGCGGGTCTCGGCGACCCGGGCGTCGACGGAGCCGACCAGGTCGGTCATCGCCTGGTCCAGCACGTAGAAGACGTCCCACTTGTCCCCGGTCGAGACCGCGTCACCTTCGTCCAGCCGGTCCTGTGCCCACAGCGCGAAGATCTGGTCGTTGAAGTCGCTCATCGCGGTCCAGTTCGCCTCGATCGCGTCGAGACTCGCCCGCCCATCGGCGTCCAGCAGGTCCCGGTCGAGCGAGAACAGCTCCTCGAACCCGGTGGCGCCGTCCCGGTAGTTCGGCACGTTGTCGCCGTTCGGGTCGGCGGCCGCGGCACCGCCGTCGACGCGCGCCCGCCAGGCGGTGATGTTCTGCCAGTTGGCCGCCCACAGCAGGTCGTAGCGGGCGTTCTCGACCGCCCGCTGGACCCCGGCGGCCTCGGTGGCCCGCGCGTTGAGGTCGCTGACGCGGGCGGCACCGGAGATGCCGGTGGCCGCCGCGGCGACCATCCCGAGGAGCAGCAACGCGCTCAACGCGTAGATGCGGGTCCGGATCCCCCGGTCACCGAGCCACCGCCGGGGGCCCTGGGCCACGGCCTTCGTCGTCGTCATCGCAGAACTGTCCGTTTCGTCGCCGTGCAGATGGGTGGGTACTGCGCCATCCTCACAACCACGGAGCGCCCATTCCGTCGCGACGCGACCGTTCCTCCGAACGTCGGACAATTGTCCGGACGACCATTCCCACGTGCGGACTTGTCGACTCGCGACGTGCCGCCCGACGACGGGACCACATGCCACGAGGCCCCGTCCCCGGGATGGCGGGACAGGGCCTCGTGGTGGACTCCCCAGCAGTGGGTCAGGCCGGCTCAGTAGGTGAAGCGGGCGACGCTCCCCCGCAGGTCATTGGCCATCCGGGACAGCTCGTCCACGGCCTGCCGGGTCTGGCCCAGCGCCTGGGTGGTCGAGGACGCCGCGGCGGACACCCCGGTGATGTTGGCGGCGATCTCCGTCGACCCACCGGCGGCCTCCTGCACCGACCGGGACATCTCGTTCGTCGTCGCCGTCTGCTCCTCCACCGCCGAGGCGATGGTCAGCTGGAAGTCGTTGATCGAGCCGATGACCTCGGAGATGCGGCCGATGGCAGCGACGGCACCGGAGGTGTCGCCCTGGATCGCCTCCACCCGCCGCGCGATGTCCTCGGTCGCCCGCGCCGTCTCCTGCGCCAGCTCCTTCACCTCGTTCGCCACCACCGCGAACCCCTTGCCGGCGTCCCCGGCCCGCGCCGCCTCGATCGTGGCGTTGAGCGCCAGCAGGTTCGTCTGCTCGGCGATCGAGGTGATCACCTTCACCACCGCACCGATCTCCTGACTGGAGACGCCGAGCTGCTCGATCGTGGCGGTGGTCGCCTGTGCCTCGCTCACCGCCTGCGCGGCCACCCGCGCCGCCTCGTTCGCGTTCTGGCTGATCTCCCGGATCGAGGCCCCCATCTGCTCCGCACCCGCCGCCACCGTGGCCACGTTGCGCGACACCTCCTCCGCCGCCGACGACACCACGTTGGACTGCGCCGACGTCTCACCTGCCGACGCCGAGATCTGCGCCGACGACGCCGCCACCTCCTCCGAGGACGCCGCCACGGCGTCGGCCGACGCCGCGACCGACTCCATGACCGAGCGCAGCCGCATGAAGGCGGAGTCCAGGGCGGCGGCCAGCCGGCCGACGTCGTCCCGCTGCTCGAGTCCGGTGGTCGAGGTCAGGTCCCCCTCGGCCAGCCGCTCGGCCGACCGGCGCACCCTCGTCAGCGAGGCACTGATGGCCCGGGCCAGCACGACGCCGATGCCGAGCGCGGACAGGGAGCCGAGGACCAGCAGGGCCACCATCTTGGTGCGGGTCGAGCTGTAGGCCGCCTCCGCCTCCTCGACGCTGGCCTGCGCCAGGTGGGCCTCCAGGGCGGTCAACTCCTCGAGCTGGGTGATGATCTCCTCTCCCAGCGGGGTCACCTGGGTGCTGACCAGGGTCACGAACTCCGGTGTGCCCGCCTTGCCCTGGGCGGCGAGAGCGTCCACCTGGTCGCTGTTGTGGATGTAGGCGGTGACGTCGGCCACGACCTCGTCGACCCGCTCCACCACCTCGGCGGTGGGCCGGGTGTCCGCGCGCAGCCGCTCGGCGGCGGCGAGCACGGCGGCGCGGGCGTCGTTGCGCTGGGTGAGGAACGCGTCCCGGGCCTCCTCGGTGGCCGCCGCGTAGGTGCGGCTCTGGGCGAGGAACCGCCCGTTGAGGAACTGGTACTTCATCTCCTGGGCCAGCTGGGTGCCGAGCACGTTCTGCTCGTGCATGGTGGCCGTCCGACCGGACGAGGTGGACAGTGCGTTCAAGCCGACGACACCGGTCGTGACAGCGACGACGACCGCCACCGTGACCGACGTGATCATCTTGGTCAGGACGCTTCGATCCTGGAATCGGAAGACGGATGGCGCCTTCATCGTGGCGTGCCTTTCTCGTAGGTCGCCGGCCAGCGCCCGATCGGGCCCGCCGGGGGAGGTGGTCCGCCGCCCGCCGTCTCGGCGACCCGCCGGCCACCCTGCGCCCGAGGGCGTACCGGGGACCGGACGGAGGAGCGGGAACCACTCGATCCTGAGCTGCTATCGGCACGAGCCGGACTCGTTCCGCAACGCTGGGCCCCGAGTGAGTGAGAGAGCTCGATCACTCTCCGTGTCGTTCCGGCGGGGACCGGCGAGCGAGCAACTGCCTCCCGCCCGACCGGAGCGCCGACGGCCGCCCTCCCCGGCAGGGAGGACGGCCGTCGGCGCGTGCAGCGGAGCTGGCCTCAGAAGGTGAAGCGGGCGACGCTCCCCCGCAGGTCGCTGGCCATCCGGGACAGCTCGTCGACCGCCATCCGCGTCTGACCCAGCGCCTGCGTGGTCGAGGACGCCGCGCTGGAGACCCCGGTGATGTTCGCCGCGATCTCCGTCGACCCGCCGGCGGCCTCCTGGACCGACCGGGACATCTCGTTGGTGGTCGCCGTCTGCTCCTCCACCGCCGAGGCGATGGTCAGCTGGAAGTCGCTGATCTGGCCGATGACCCCACCGATGCGGCCGATCGCGTCCACCGCGCCCGAGGTGTCGCCCTGGATCGCCTGCACCCGGCGGGCGATGTCCTCGGTCGCCTTCGCCGTCTCCTGCGCCAGCTCCTTCACCTCGTTCGCCACCACCGCGAACCCCTTGCCGGCCTCCCCCGCCCGCGCGGCCTCGATGGTGGCGTTGAGCGCCAGCAGGTTCGTCTGCTCGGCGATCGAGGTGATCACCTTCACCACCGCACCGATCTCCCGGGAGCTGACGCCGAGCTTCTGCACCGTCTCGGTCGTCGACTGCCCCTCGGTCACCGCCTGCGCCGCCACCCGGGCCGCCTCGTTCGCGTTCTGGCTGATCTCCCGGATCGAGGCACCCATCTGCTCCGCACCCGCGGCCACCGTGCCCACGTTGCGGGACACCTCCTCCGCCGCGGTCGACACCAGCTCGGACTGCACCGCGGTCTCCTCCGCCGAGGCGGCGATCTGCGCCGAGGACGCGCTCAGCTCCTCCGACGATGCGGCCACCGCGTCCGCGGAGGAGACGACCGACGCCATCACCGACCGCAACTCGGCCAGGGCGCCGTCCAGCGCGGCCGCCGTCCGGCCGACCTCGTCCCGCGACTGCACCTGCGCGGTGCGCGTCAGGTCGCCGGCCGCCAGCCCCTCGGCCACGACCTGCACCCGGCGCAGCCCGCGGGTGATGGCGCGGGCCACCAGGACACCGGCCCCCAGGGCCAGCACGGCCCCGGCGACGATCACCACGACCAGCACCAGCCGGGTGTCCCGGTACTCGGTGGCGGCCGTCTCGGCGGTCGCGGCCGCGTTGGCCTGCCGCTGGGCGGCCAGCTCGTCGATCCAGCCGATGATCTCCGTGGCCAGCGGGCCGACGGTGGTCTCGCGGGCCTCGGACCAGGCGGCGAGGTCACCGATGTCGGCCAGTGCGTCGAGCTCGACCATGTCCTGCCGGTACTCCGCCATCCCGTCCCGCACCTGCTCGATCAGCTCCTGGCCCGCGGCGGAGGGGTGCGTGCCCAGGTAGCGCTCGGCAGCCTCGGCCAGGCCCGCGTAGGCCGCCTCGCGGGCGGCGAGGTAGGCCTCACGGTCGGCCGGGTCGGTGGCGACGGCGTAGTTCGTGCCGACCAGCCGGACGGCGAAGAACTGCGAGCGGACCGCCTCGACCTCGACGGTGCCGACCAGCTCGTCGCGGTACATGGTGTCGGTGGCGTCGGCGGTCTGCCCGAGGCTGCGCAGCCCGAGCAGGCCGACGAGCACGGCCACCAGCACCGCCGCTCCGACGGCGGCGAGGATCTTGGTGCTGATGGAGAGGTCCCGGAGACGGGACCGGACGGACGGGGTGCTCACGGTGGTGCCCTCCACGACTGACGCCGGGGACGCCCGTGCGGCATCCCTTCACGGAGAGCAGTGACCCAACCGCGTTCCGTCATGCTCAATGGAATGGCGCCTCACTCGATGGGGGGTGCCGGCCTCCGGGACGGCGAACGGCCGCCGCCCCCGGACTGCGGGGACGACGGCCGGAGCCGGGCATCGTGGTTCAGAAGGTGAAGCGGGCGACGCTCCCCCGCAGGTCGCTGGCCATCCGGGACAGCTCGTCGACCGCCTGCCGGGTCTGGCCCAGCGCCTGGGTGGTCGAGGACGCCGCGCTGGACACCCCGGTGATGTTCGCCGCGATCTCCGTCGACCCACCGGCGGCCTCCTGCACCGACCGGGACATCTCGTTGGTGGTCGCGGTCTGCTCCTCCACCGCCGAGGCGATGGTCAGCTGGAAGTCGTTGATGCTTCCGATCACCTCGGAGATGCGGCCGATGGCAGCCACCGCGCCGGAGGTGTCGCCCTGGATCGCCTCCACCCGCCGCGCGATGTCCTCCGTCGCCCGCGCCGTCTCCTGCGCCAGCTCCTTCACCTCGTTCGCCACCACCGCGAACCCCTTGCCCGCCTCCCCGGCCCGCGCCGCCTCGATCGTGGCGTTGAGCGCCAGCAGGTTCGTCTGCTCCGCGATCGAGGTGATCACCTTCACCACCGCGCCGATCTCCTGGCTCGACGTGCCCAGCTTGGTGATCGTCTCCGTCGTCGACTGCGCCTCGGCCACCGCCTGCGCGGCCACCCGCGCCGCCTCGTTCGCGTTCTGGCTGATCTCCCGGATCGAGGCACCCATCTCCTCCGCACCCGCCGCCACCGTGCCCACGTTCCGCGACACCTCCTCCGCCGCCGACGACACCACGTTGGACTGCGCCGACGTCTCCTCCGCCGACGCCGCGATCTGCGCCGACGACGCCGACAGCTCCTCCGACGACGCCGCCACCGCATCCGCCGACACCGCCACCGAGGCCAGCACCGACCGCAGGCTCTCCTGGGCAGCGGCCAGCGAGGTCGCCATCCGGCCGATCTCGTCGCAGGACCCGGCCTCCGGGGTGACGGTCAGGTCACCTGTGGCCAGCGCCTCGACCGATCGCTGGACCGAGACGACGGTCCGCTTCAGCTGGCGGACGACGAGCAGCGCCAGGCCGGCGGCGAGGGCGATGCCGAGCACCGCGGTGAGGAGCACCTGCACGGCGACCTCCGCGGCGCGCTCCTCGCCCGCCGCGGCCTCCTGGGCGGCGGCGGCCGCCTCCGCCTCGCTCTCGACCGCGTACGGGTTCATGACCGCACTGGCCAGCGGCTTCTCCTCGTTGAACCCGTAGGACTGCGCCGCCCCGGCGTCGATGGCGGCCAGCTGTCGGTCCGCCTCGGCGTAGTACTCGGTGACGGCGGACGTGAACTCCGCCCAGGCCGCGTCGTCGGCCTGGTGACCGTCGTACTCGTCGATGAGCTCCTGGAGCTCCCCCCGGCGCTCGGCGAGGGAATCGCGCAGGGCCGCACGAGTCTCGGCGTCCGCGACGTTGTAGGAGACGATCCGCACCCGGTCGCCCTGGAAGCTGCGCTGGATGGCACCCAGGGTGTCCATCGGCCGGACGATCTCCTCGTACAGCCGCCGCTCACCGTCCCGGAGATCGTGCACCCCGCGGACCGCCAGAGTGGCGATGAGGGCCGCCACGAGCCCCATCAGGGCGACGACGACCCCGATCTTGACGGCGATCGGCCGGTCGAAGAGCCAGCCCAGTCGGCGCGATCGAGAAGAGGCAGTTCGCATGTGGTGCTCCTGGTGACTGGAACGCGCTGGGCGTCCGTTGCTGCAGTGCTTGGCTTGCGGTCCCGGTGCGCGCGGGCGCCGCCCATGACGCGTTCACTCCCCCGCGATTCGGGTGATCGGTTCGCGCGGCCGGCACCACGCTCACGAGGCGAATGGTGCTGCAGGTGTGATCGGCGCGGCGACAGTCGTCCTGCGTGTCGGCGGAATGGCCGACCGGAATGCGGGTGACCTGTTCTGATCGGCTCCATGTCGATTCCCGGGAATGGCCACTGCCCCTGGTCGTGCTGCCCCCGGAACGGCGAACGGCCGCCCCGTCCGGGTGGACGGGACGGCCGGACCGATGCGGCGGGTCAGAAGGTGAAGCGGGCGACGCTCCCCCGCATGTCATTGGCCATCCGGGACAGCTCGTCGACCGCCTGCCGGGTCTGGGCCAGCGCCTGGGTGGTCGAGTCCGCGGCAGTGGCGACCCCGGTGATGTTGGCGGCGATCTCCGTCGACCCGCCGGCGGCCTCCTGCACCGACCGGGACATCTCGTTGGTCGTGGCGGTCTGCTCCTCCACCGCCGAGGCGATGGTCAGCTGGAAGTCGTTGATGCTTCCGATGACCTCGGAGATGCGGCCGATGGCAGCGACGGCACCGGAGGTGTCGCCCTGGATCGCCTCCACCCGCCGCGCGATGTCCTCGGTCGCCCGCGCCGTCTCCTGCGCCAGCTCCTTCACCTCGTTCGCCACCACCGCGAACCCCTTGCCGGCGTCCCCGGCCCGCGCGGCCTCGATCGTGGCGTTCAGCGCCAGCAGGTTCGTCTGCTCCGCGATCGAGGTGATCACCTTCACCACCGCACCGATCTCCCGGGAGCTGTCACCCAGCTTGGTCACCGTGGCCGTCGTCGCCTCGGCCTCCGTGACCGCCTGCGCGGCCACCCGCGCCGCCTCGTTCGCGTTCTGGCTGATCTCCCGGATCGATGCGCCCATCTGCTCCGCACCCGCCGCCACCGTGCCCACGTTGCGCGACACCTCCTCCGCCGCCGACGACACCACGTTGGACTGCGCCGAGGTCTCCTCCGCCGACGCCGAGATCTGCGCCGACGACGCCGACAGCTCCTCCGACGACGCCGCGACCGCATCCGCGTTGGCCACGACGGACGCCATCACCCCGCGCAGCCCGCTCACGGCCTCGTCCAGCGCGGCCCCCATCCGGCCGAGCTCGTCCCGCGTGCTGAGGCCGCTGGTCACGGTCAGGTCACCGCCGGCCAGGGCCGTGGTCACCTGCTGCACCCTCCGGGTGGCCCGAGCGATCCCCACCGCCACGAACAGCCCGATGCCCAGCGCCACCAGCAGGGCCACCACGAGGATGATCATCGAGCTCGTCGCCTGGGTGGTGGCCGACGAGCTGATCTCCTCGAACCGCTCCTGCGCCGCGGCGTCCTCGCGGTCCTGCAGGTCGCGGATGTCCGCCGACATGGCTTCGACCAGCGGCGTGCCACCTGCGTCGTTGGCAGCGATCCAGCCCTGGACGTCACCGGCGAGCGCAAGCGGCGCCAACACGGTCTGCTGGAAGGCCACGTACTCGTCGACGGTCGCCAGGAGGTGGTCGTGGGCCTCCTGGCGACCGTCACCCACCCCACCGGCCGCATAGGCCTTCGCGAGCTGGTCGAACTCCGCCCGCAGCGGGTCCATCTGGTCCAGGTTGACCTGGGCGTCGGCCGGACCGGTCGCGAGGATCGCATCCCGGGCCAGGATGCGCATCTCGCTGATCGCGTCGCTCATGTCACCGGCGGCGGCGACACCCCTCAGGTTGTTCTCGTACAGCACCTCGGCCTGCGAGGTGGCCTCGGACATGGCCTGCATGCCGAGGACCCCGATGGCGCCTGCGGCGGCGGCAGGAACGGCCACCGCCACGAGGATCTTGGTCTTCACTCCTCGGTCCCCCCACCACGATGCGATGTGGGCCAGTGGGTTCGCGGACATGGGGCTTCTCCTGAGAATTCGTTGCCGGGGGCGATGAGGAGCGCACCGACCTGGGAGAGGGCGGTGGCGTCACGCACAGGATGAAGAGTCGGTGAGCTCGTCCCGGGCGCCCGGCGCGTGTGTCGTGGAATGGATTCCATGAAATCCACCTGACCGTCACCGACGTCCCCTTGTCGACACTCAGGAATGGCCGAACGTGCACGTGCGATGCCCGGGAACGACAACGGCCGGCACCTCCACCGAGGGAGGTGTCGGCCGCGGACGAGTTCCGGCGGAACCGGTCAGAAGGTGAAGCGGGCGACGCTCCCCCGCAGGTCGCTGGCCATCCGGGACAGCTCGTCGACCGCCTGCCGGGTCTGGCCCAGCGCCTGGGTCGTCGAGGACGCCGCGCTGGACACCCCGGTGATGTTCGCGGCGATCTCCGTCGACCCACCGGCGGCCTCCTGCACCGACCGGGACATCTCGTTCGTCGTCGCGGTCTGCTCCTCCACCGCCGAGGCGATGGTCAGCTGGAAGTCGTTGATCGAGCCGATGACCTCGGAGATGCGGCCGATGGCAGCGACGGCACCGGAGGTGTCGCCCTGGATCGCCTCCACCCGCCGCGCGATGTCCTCCGTCGCCCGCGCCGTCTCCTGCGCCAGCTCCTTCACCTCGTTCGCCACCACCGCGAACCCCTTGCCGGCGTCCCCGGCCCGCGCCGCCTCGATCGTGGCGTTGAGCGCCAGCAGGTTCGTCTGCTCCGCGATCGAGGTGATCGCCTTCACCACCTCACCGATCTCGCGGGAGCTCTCGCCCAGCTTGGTCACCGTGGCCGTCGTCGCCTCGGCCTCCGTGACCGCCTGCGCGGCCACCCGCGCCGCCTCGTTCGCGTTCTGGCTGATCTCCCGGATCGACGCGCCCATCTGCTCCGCACCCGCCGCCACCGTGCCCACGTTCCGGGACACCTCTTCCGCCGCCGACGACACCACGTTGGACTGCGCCGAGGTCTCCTCCGCCGACGCCGAGATCTGCGCCGACGACGCCGACAGCTCCTCCGAGGAGGCGGCGACCGCGTCGGCCGAGGACACCACCGTGGCCATCACCGAGCGCAGCTCCACCACCGCGGCGTCCAGCGCGGCCCCCATCCGGCCCAGCTCGTCCTGGCTGGTGAGCCCGGTGCTGCGGGTGAGGTCGCCGGCTGCCAGCCCTTCGGCGACGTCCTTCACCCGATTGGCCGAGCGGGCGATCGAGCCAGCCACGAACCAGCCCAGCCCCAGCGCGACGGCCACGCCCACCACGATGAGGACCAGCGAGAGGGTGCGCTGCTGCTCGTAGGCATCGCGGTTGTCCGCCGCGGCCTGCTCCGCCTCCGCCGACTCCATGTCGACCAGCTCGCCGATGCCCGCGATCGCGGCCGTCACCGGCGGCGTCCCGCCGGACGCGTTCTGCGCCATCCAGGCCTGGTAGTCACCAGCCTGGGCGAGCGGCACCAGCACGGTCTTCTGGAACTCGACGTAGTCGGTGAAGTCGGACTTGATCTGGTCGAGCAGCTCCAGCTTCCGGTCGTCCTCGGTGCCGACGGTGTAGGCCTGGGCCGACGCGGCGAAGCGGTCGGCGAGCGTGTCGATGTTGGCGACCGCCGCCGCCGGATCGGTGCCGAGGATGGTGTCACGCAGGTTCACCCGCAGGTCACCGATCCGCGCCTCCATCTCGGAGACGGCGGCCACGCCGACGAGGTTGTCCTCGTACAGGGCGTCGGCGGCGTCGGCCGACGCCCCCAGGGCCTGCAAGCCCATGATGCCGATGCCCGCCGCGGCCACCCCGGCGATGCCGGCCGTCGCCAGCACCTTGGTCTTGACGCTGCGGTCGCCCCACCAGGAGCGGTCACGGGACGGGGTGGCGAGTGCGGACATGGCGGGCTCCAGAACAACGGGGGAAGGGCGTCGGATCACATGGTGGGCGTTGCGGAAACGCGCTGTACCGGTTCTCGATCCGTGTCGCGCAATCCTTTTCCGGAAAAGGTGGTCACCGTTCCCGACGGTCCCCATGTCGACACTCGTGTCCCGTCCGGCAGAAATGCCACCGCGGCCACCACCTCGCCCGGGGAAGGGGGCGGGGCAGTGGCCGCGGAGGTGGTGCGGTGTCCCGGTCGAGTGACCGTCGACCGGGACGGGTCCTTCGGCATTTCCCGGAGGTGCCGGTCGGGCCCGACCGGCACGAGACCATTCTCCCGAACACCGGAGCAGTTGTCGCGCGCCTGCGGAAAATGGTCGGGTGACCATTCTGGGAGATCGACGAGTCGACCCGGTCCACCGGTCACCGACACGACGACGGCCGCCGGCCTCCCGGAGGAGGCGCGGCGGCCGTCGTGGTGGTGCGGTCGGGGAGTGGTCCTGCGTCAGGCCCCGACCGCGCGGTTGACGTCGAGGGCCAGCAGCAGCTGCCCGTCGAGCTTGTAGGCGCCCCGGATCAGGTCCCGGCCGGCACCGTCGAGGGTGTCCGGCGGGGCCTCGAAGTCACGGACGTTGACGTCGACGACGTCGGCGATGCTGTCGACCAGCAGGCTGACCGCCTCGCCGCGCAGCCGGACGACGATGACGACCGCCTCCTGCCCGTCGGGCCGGGGCTTGCGGCCCAGGCGTTCCCGCAGCTCGATGGCGGTGACCACCTGGCCGCGGAGGTTGATCAGGCCGGCGACGGCCGGCGGGGCGAGCGGCACCCGGGTGATGCCCTGGCTGCGGAGCACCTCCTGCACGTGCTCCACCTCCACGCCGAACAGGTCACCGTCGAGCCAGAAGGTGGCCAGCTGCGCGCTGGCCGGCATCGTGGCGGTCGCGCTGCTCATGTCAGACCTCCGTCAAGTGGGTGGTGGGGTGGGCCGAGGAGCCGCTCTCGAAGCCGTAGCCGGGGGAGTCGAAGCCGGTCCCCGGCAGCTCGGTGATCGGGGCGGTGCTGGTGTAGAAGGCCGGGTCGGCGGCGAGGATCGCGGCCCGGACGTCGAGCAGCTCGGTGACCCGGTCGCCGATGACCGCGGAGCCCAGCAGGCCCAGGTCGTCGATGTCGCTCTGCACCGCGGCCTCGCCGTCGACGATGTCGAGGATCTCCTCCACGACGATCGCCACGCTGCGGCCGTGGTCGGCGTAGACGATGACCTCGAGCACCTCGCGGTCAGCGTCGCCGTAGGCACCCAGGTGCCGGTCCAGCCGGACGATCGGCAGGATCGCGCCGCGGTACTGCACGACCTCGCGGGACCCGACGCGCTCCACCGTCTCGCTGCGCACCTGCTCGAGGCGGGTGACGGTGTCCAGCGGGATGGCCACCCGGCGGCCCCCACCGATCGCGGCGAGCAGCATCCGGGTCCGCTCGGCGGACGAGGCGGCCGCGGCGGCCAGCGCGTTGCGGTGCTCCTGGCGCTCGGTGGTCTCCGTGCGCAGGGCGCGGCGGGCCAGCGCCTGCACGTCGAGGATCAGCGCGACGGCGCCGTCGCCCAGGACCGTGGCCCCGGAGTACAGGCCGATCTGCTTGAGCTGGCCGCTGACGGCCTTGACCACGATCTCCTCGGTGTTGATGACCCGATCGACCACCAGGCCGAACCGGCGCCCCTCCGAGCTGAGCACCGCGATCACGACGTGGCCGTCGTGCCGGTCCGAGGGCAGGCCGAGCACGTCGGCGAGGTGGACGAGGGGGAGCAGCTCGCCGCGGAGGCGGTAGACCGAGGCGCCGCCGACGTCCTCGACCGCGGCAGCGGCCTTCTCCGCGTCCAGCGCCACGAGCTCCTGCAGGCTGATCTGCGGGATGGCGTAGCGGTCGCCGGCGCACTCGATCGTCAGCGCGGGCACGATCGCGAGGGTCAGCGGGATGCGCAGCCGGGTGCAGGTGCCGTGGCCGGGCACCGACTCGACCTCGATGGTGCCGCCGATGGCCTCGATGTTCGTCTTGACGACGTCCATGCCGACGCCACGGCCGGAGACGTTGGTGACCGCCGCGGCGGTGGAGAAGCCGGGCAGGAAGATCAGCTGCAGCACGTCCTGCGGACTCATCCGGGACAGTGCGTCCGCGGTGAGCAGGCCCTTCTCCACGGCCTTGGCGCCGATCTTGGCCGGGTCGATGCCCGCGCCGTCGTCGGCGACCTCGACCACGACCTGGCCGCTCTCGTGCCGGGAGCGCAGGGTGAGCACGCCCTCGGTCGGCTTGCCGGCGGCGGACCGCCCGGCGGCCGGCTCGATGCCGTGGTCGACGGAGTTGCGCACCAGGTGGGTCAGCGGGTCCTTGACCGCCTCGAGCAGCGTCTTGTCCAGCTCGGTGTCGCGCCCCTCCATCTCCAGGCGGACCGACTTGCCGCACTGCAGGCCCAGGTCGCGCACGACCCGGGGCAGCTTGCTCCAGATGTGGTCGATCGGCTGCATGCGCGTCTTCATCGCGCTCTCCTGCAGCTCGCTGGCGATCAGGTTCAGCCGCTGCGAGGCGCGGACCAGGTCCTGGTCGTTCTGCCGGCCGACGTACTGGACGATCTGGTTGCGGGTGAGCACCAGCTCACCGACGAGCAGCATCAGGTTGTCCAGCAGGTCGACGTCGACGCGGATGGTGCTGTCGGCGACGGCGCGCCGGCCGTTCTGCGCCTCGGGGGTGCCCGGCTCGGGAGCCAGGTCGCCGGCTGGCACGGCGGGGGCCACCGGTGCGGGGGGAACGTCCACGGGGACCTCCAGGGGGACCTCGGCCACGGCCGGGAGGTCGATGACCTCCGGAGCCGCGGTGCGGATGGACTCGACCTCCGGCGCCGGAGCGGGCGCCGGGACGACGGGCTGTGCGGCGGCGGTTTTGGCGGGCGCCTTCCGGGCAGGGGCCTTCTTCGCCGGGGCCTTCGCGGCGGCCTTCGCCGGGGCCTTCGCGGCGGCCCGCGCGGGGGCCTTGCGCGCCGGGGCCTTCTTCGCCGGGGCCGGAGCGGCCGCGACCGGCGCCGGCTCGGCCGGGGCGGGGGTGTCCTCGACGACGGGGACGGGGGTGTCCTCGACGACGGGGGCGGGGGCGTCCTCGAGGGCAGCGCTGATCAGGGCCACCGTGCTCGTGACGTCGACCGATCCCTCGCCGCCGGAGGCCTCGATGGCCGCCAGCAGCGCGCGGATGGAGTCGACCATCGTCAGCAGCGCGTCGGTGCGCACGGGGGTCAGGTCCAGCGCGCCGTCGCGCAGCCGGGACAGCATGTTCTCCCCGACGTGCGCGACCTCCTCCAGCCGGTTGAAGGCGAGGAAGCCGCTGGTGCCCTTGATGGTGTGGATCGTGCGGAAGATGCTCGACAGGCGCTCACGGGAACGGGGGTCCTGCTCCAGGGCCACCAGGTCCTGGTCCAGCTGGTCGAGGTTCTCGTGGCTCTCCACGAGGAACTCCTCGACGATGTCGTCCAGACCGTCCACGCCCGCCTCTTCCCTGTGGGTGCCGCGGCGGGCCTTCCCCGCGCAGCGTCGGTTTCATCGGCACACCGCCGATCTCCTTGAGGGGAACCCAGGCGTTGTGCACGATTTTCTGCTCCGGACGCCACCGAACGGGTGAGGCCGGGCGCCGGCGTTGCCCGGCGTGCTCTCAGCCATCGGCAGGGGAGCGGGGCATCCTGACCGCCGGCGGGCGGGGACACCCCGGAGGGAGGGAGGCGGGGAAGGGGTGGTTCAACCGCCGAGCGCGTCGGCGAGCCGGGCCAGCACGGCCCGGGCCCCGGCCAGATCGGCGACCCGGTGGGCGGCCGCGGTCTCCCCGTCGCCGACCTTGACGGTCACCCCGTCGCCGCCCAGGGCGCGGAAGCCGTCCTCGTCGGTGACGTCGTCCCCGAGGTAGAGCGCACCGTCGGCGCCGAGCTCGTCGCGCAGCCGCAGCAGCGCGGTGCCCTTGTCGGCGTCGGTGACGGCGATCTCCAGCACGTCCTTGCCGGGCTTGGGGGTGTGGTGCGGGCCCGCGGCGGCCGCGGCCCGTTCCAGCAGGGCCGGACGCGCGGCCGGCTCGGGCACGGTGCGCACGTGCACCGCGACGGCGGCCGGCTTCACCTCCAGGCGGGCACCCGGGACGGCGTCCACCAGTGGCGACAGCGAGGCCACCAGCTCGTCCCGGGCGGCGCGCAGCTCACCGGCGAGCGGGCCGTCGAACTCCGCCCCGTGGCTGCCGATCCAGCGGAACGGCCCGGTGAGGCCGCTGGTGCGCTGCAGGTCCTCGACCCCGCGGCCGCTGACCAGCGCCACGGTGACGCCGTCGACGGCGGCCAGCCGGCCCAGCAGCTCGGCGACGCCGGGCTCGGGGACGGCGGCGGCGGGGTCGTCGCGCAGCCCGGCGAGCACGCCGTCGTAGTCGCTGGCCACCAGGAGCGGACGCCGGGCGGCCAGCCCGTCGAGCGCCGCGGTGAGCTCCGGGTCGAGCTCGGTCGGGCCGCTGCTCACGCCTGGGCCTTCAGGGAGTCGAAGAACGAGTTCGCCCAGTGGTCCAGGTCGTGCCTGGCGAGGTGCCGGCGCATCGACCGCATCCGCTTGGTCGCCTCCGCCGGGTCCATGCGCAGCGCCCGGAGCAGCTGGTTCTTCACCCCGGCGATGTCGTGCGGGTTCACCAGCAGCGCCTGCTTGAGCTCGGCCGCGGCCCCGGCGAACTCGCTCAGCACCAGCACCCCGCCCAGGTCGCCCCGGGCCGCGACGTACTCCTTGGCGACCAGGTTCATGCCGTCGCGGTAGGGGGTGACCAGCATGACGTCGGCCGCGCGGTACATCGCGGCGAGCTCATCGCGGGGCATCGACTGGTTGAAGTACTGCACCGCCGGCCCGGCGATCGAGCCGTACAGGCCGTTGATGTGGCCGACCTGCTGCTCGATCGTCTCGCGCATGGTCACGTAGTGCTCGACCCGCTCGCGGCTGGGGGTGGCCACCTGCACGAACACCGTGGAGGGCGCCTCGATGGCGCCGTCCTCGAGGAGTTCCTCGAATGCCTCCAGGCGCACGCCGATGCCCTTGGTGTAGTCGAGCCGGTCGACCCCGAGCACGAGCTTCTCCGGGTTGCCCAGCTCCGCGCGGATCTCCTTCGCCCGGGCGAGGACCTCCGGGGAGCTGGCGAGCCGGTCGAAGGCGGCGACGTCGATGGAGATCGGGAACGACTTGGCCACCACGGTGCGGCCCTCGTAGCTCACCGTGTTGCCCTTGCACTGCAGGTCGTGCAGGCGCCGCGCCAGGTTGACGAAGTTGCTGGCCGCGGCGGGCTGCTGGAAGCCGATCAGGTCGGCGCCCAGCAGCCCCTCGATGATCGCCGAGCGCCAGGGGAGCTGGGTGAACAGCTCGTACGGCGGGAAGGGGATGTGCAGGAAGAAGCCGATGGTCAGGTCGGGTCGCTGCTGGCGGAGCATGGCCGGCACCAGCTGCAGCTGGTAGTCGTGCACCCAGACGATCGCGCCCTCCGCGGCCACCTGGGCGGCGCGGTCGGCGAACCGCCTGTTGACCTGCACGTAGGCGTCCCACCACTTGCGGTGGTACTCCGGCTTCTCCACCACGTCGTGGTAGAGCGGCCACAGCGAGGCGTTGGAGAACCCCTCGTAGTAGCGGTCGACCTCGTCCTCCGACAGCGGCACGGGCACCAGCTGGATCCCGCCGGACTCGAAGGGCTCGGGCGCCTCGCCCGCCGCCCCGGACCAGCCGACCCATGCCCCGCCCCGGCCGGCCACGAACGGCTCCAGTGCGGTGACCAGCCCTCCGGGGCTGCGCTGGTAGCGGGTCGTGCCGTCGGGGTCGGTGACCTGGTCGACCGGGAGCCGGTTGGCGACCACCACGACCGGGCTGTCCGCGCCCACCTGTGCACCTCCGCCGTTCGCCGGTCCGTTGACGGCCTTGACCCTACGCAACCGGTGGGGTCGGGCGCGCCTTCAGCCGCTCAGCGCACCAGCGACCAGCCGGCGGCAGCCGCCGCCAGGCCGAGCACCAGCGTGCCCGCCAGGTAGGCCAGCGCGCGGCCGACCACCCGCTCCTCGACCAGGCGGACGACGTCGTTCCCGTAGGTGGAGAACGTGGTGAGCGTGCCGCAGAAGCCGGTGCCGACCAGCGCCACGACGGCGGGGGAGACCCCGCGCAGGCCGAGGAGCACCCCGAGCAGCGCGCTGCCGGCGACGTTGACGGTGAGCGTGCCGACGACGCTGCCCCGGCCGCGGCGGGCGACGGCCACCCGCTCGGCGAGCAGCCGCAGCGGCGCCCCGGCCAGTGCACCGAGCACCACCCACAGCGCCGTCACCGGCGTCGTCCCCCGGCCAGCCGGACCCCGGCGACCGCCGCCAGCACCCCGCCCAGCACCGAGGCGGCCACGTAGCCGGCCGCCGTCGCCCAGGCGCCGCCGTCGGCCAGCCGCACCGTCTCGACGGCGAAGGTGGAGAACGTGGTGAACCCGCCGAGCACCCCGGTGCCGAGGAACGGCCGCAGCCAGGGGTGGTCGGGGTGCCGGGGGAACACCGCGCCGAGCAGGGCGCCCAGCAGCAGGCAGCCGGCCAGGTTGACCAGCAGGGTGGCCCACGGCCACCCGCCGGCGGCGGGGGAGGGGAGCACCTCGGCGACGGCCCAGCGGGCCAGTGCCCCGAGGGCGCCGCCCAGCGCGGCGGCGACGTACCCGATCACCGCCGGCGGGTCTCCGGGAACAGCAGGTCGACGAAGCGGGCCGCGGTGGGCTGCGGCTCGTGGTTGGCCAGGCCCGGACGCTCGTTGGCCTCGATGAACACCGCGTCGGGCCCGGTCACGTCGGGCACCAGGAAGTCGATGCCGGTCACCGGGATGCCGATCGCCCGGCTCGCCCGCACGGCGGCGGCGCCGATCTCCGGGTGCAGCCGGTCGGTGACGTCCTCGATGGTGCCGCCGGTGTGCAGGTTCGCCGTGCGTCGCACGCGGAGCCGCTGCCCGGACGGCAGCACGTCGTCCATCCCGTGCCCGGCGTCGGCGACCACCTCGGCGGTGGCGTCGTCCAGCGGGATCCTCGACTCCCCGCCGGTGGCCCGCTCACGGCGCCGGCTGGTCTCCTGCACCAGCGCGGTGACGTCCTGGCGGCCGTCGCCGACCACCTCGGCGGGGCGGCGCAGCGCCGCAGCCACCACCTCGTGGTCGATGACGACGACGCGCAGGTCGTCGCCGGCCACCAGCTCCTCGACGAGCACGTCGGGGCAGAACTGGCCGGCGAGCTCGACGGCGCGCACCAGCCCGTCGTCGTCGCGCACGCCGACGGTGATGCCCTTGCCCTGCTCACCCCGGGCCGGCTTGACCACCAGCTCACCGCACTCGGCGAGGAGCCGGCGGGCGGCGGCCATGTCCTCGTTGTCGCCGTGGCCGTCGACGACGACGGCGCGCGGCACCCGCACGCCCGCCCGCTCGACGATCCGCCGGGTCACCCGCTTGTCGTCGCACCGGCTCATCGCCACCGCGCTGGTGAACTCCGACAGCGACTCCCGGCAGAGCACCGACCGCCCGCCCAGGGTGAGCCGGATCTCGCCCCACTCGGGGTCGGTGACCTGAACGCGGATGCCGCGGCGCAGCGCCTCGTCGGCGATGATCCGGGCGTAGGGGTTCAGCTCCTCCAGGCCGGCCGGGGGAGCGGAGAACAGCGGGGTGTTGATCGGGTTCTTCCGCTTCACGCAGACCGCCGAGACCCGGGAGAAGCCGAGCTTGCGGTAGAGCGCGATCGCCCCGGCGTTGTCGTGCATGACCGACAGGTCCAGGTACGCGCGCCCGCGGCCGATGTAGCGCTCGGCGAGCACCCGGACCAGCGCCTCGCCGGTGCCGGGCGGGGCGTCCTGCGGGTCGACCGCCAGGCACCACAGGCTGGTGCCGCCGTCGGGGTCGTCGAAGCCGAGCACGTGGTCGACGCCGGTGACGGTGCCGATCACCGCGCCGGTGCGGCGGTCCTCGGCGACCAGGTAGGTGAACGTGCGGGTGCGGTGATTGCGCCACATCGTGGCGGCGTCACCGACCACCATGCCGGCCCGCGCGTAGAGGTCGTTGATCCGGTCCATCTCCGCCGCGGAGGTCACCGTGCGCACGAACACGCCCCGGATGACCTCCTCCCGGGGCCGGTACCGGTGCAGCGGGAGCCGGTAGACGTAGGAGGGGTCGATGAACAGCTCGTCGGGGGCCAGGCCGACGAGCACCTGCGGGTCGCGGGGGTAGATGCAGATGTCCCGGCGGCCGGTCTCCTCCGCGCGCAGCGCGGCCAGCACGCCCGAGAGGTCGGCGAACGTCTGGCCGAAGACCAGCCGCCCCCAGCCCATGTCCAGCACGACGTCGGTCGCCATGCCGGCGAGGTCGTGGGCATCGGGCTGCTGCCAGGAGCGGCTGGTGAGCGGCGCGCGGGGTTCCCGTCGCGCGCGGTGGCCGGCCAGCCGACGGGGTGCACTGGTCACCCGTCCACCGTAGGCGACCCGGGTTTCGCCGGCGTTCCACGTGGAACCGCCGCCGACGCCGGAGGTCGAGAGGTCCGGGCGGGAGTCAGGTCCAGAAGACGCCGACCTGGCGGCCGCCGATCTCGTGCACGTCGACCTCCACGTCGAACACCTTGCGCAGCACGGCGGTCTCCATCAGCTCCGCCGTCGGCCCCTCGGCCACCACCCGGCCGTCGCGCATCGCCACGATCCGGTCGGAGTAGGCGGAGGCGAAGTTGATGTCGTGCACCACCAGGACCACGGTCTTGCCCAGCTCGGAGGCCATCCGGCGCAGCATCCGCATCATGCCGACGGAGTGCTTCATGTCCAGGTTGTTCAACGGCTCGTCCAGCAGCACGTAGTCGGTGCCCTGGCACAGCACCATCGCCACGTACGCCCGCTGCCGCTGCCCACCCGAGAGCTGGTCGAGGTGCCGGTCGGCGAACGGGCCCAGGTCGAACCACTCGATCGCCTCGTCGACCAGCCGCCGGTCCTCCGCGGTCAGCCGGCCACCGCAGTGCGGGAACCGGCCGAAGGCGACCAGCTCCCGCACGGTCAGCCGCACCGACATGTGGTTCTCCTGGCGCAGCACCGCCAGCCGCCGGGCCAGCTCCTGGCCCGGCGTCCTGGCGACGTCCAGCCCGTCGACGGTGACCCGGCCGGCGTCGGCGGGCAGCAGCCGGGACACGATCGACAGCAGGGTGGACTTGCCGGCACCGTTGGCGCCGATCAGCGAGGTGATCCCGCCGTCCGGGATCACCAGGCTGACGTCGTCGACGACCCGGACGTCGCCGTAGGACTTGCTGACTCCCTCGATGCGGATCACAGGAGGCGCCCTCTCACAGTCGTGGCTCGCGGGTGAGCAGGGCGATGAAGACGATGCCGCCCACGAAGTTGATGACGATGGACAGGCTGGAGTTGAAGCCGAACACCTGCTCCAGCACCAGCTGTCCGCCGACCAGCGCGATCACCGCGAGCAGGCTGGCTCCGGGGAGGGCCCAGGCGTGCCGGTGGGTGCCCAGCAGCTGGCGGGCGAGGTTGGCCACCAGCAGCCCGAGGAAGGTGATCGGCCCGACCAGCGCCGTGGAGACGCCCACCAGCACGGTCATCGCCAGCAGCGACACGGCGACCACCCGGCGGTGGTCGACACCGAGGCCGACGGCGGTGTCCCGGCCCAGGGCGACGACGTCCAGCCGGGGCACCAGCCGGACCACCCCGACCAGCACCGCCGCCACGATGACCGCGGCCAGCGTGAGCAGCTGGGGGTCGACCCCGTTGAAGCTGGCGAACAGCAGGTCCTGCAGGGTGAGGAACTCGTTCGGGTCGATCAGCCGGGACACCAGCAGGGTCAGGCTGGTGAACAGCGTGCCGAGCACGACGCCGACCAGGACCAGCACGTAGACGTCCCGCTGGGTCTGGCCGAACAGCATCCGGTACAGCAGCGCGCCGAAGGCGACCAGCGCCACCAGGTCGACGAGGAAGCGCAGCCGCACGTCGGTCCCGGCCAGGGTGCCGGCGCCGAACCAGAAGACCCCGACGGTCTGGATGAGCACGAACAGCGAGTCGAACCCCATGATCGACGGGGTCAGGATCCGGTTGTTCGTCACGGTCTGGAACAGCACGGTCGCGACGGCGACGGCGATCCCGACGACGACCATCGCGGCGAGCCGCCGGCTGCGCAGGCGCAGCGAGAACTCCCACGAGCCGGTGACGCCGACGGTGAGGAAGAGGCCGGCGCAGACCAGGGCCACCAGCCCGAGCAGCAGCAGCACCCGCCGGCGGCGGGCGGCGCGCTGGGCCTCGGTGGCGGTGGCTGCGGCGGGGGAGACGGTGGCCATCAGGCGCCCCGGGTCCGGGCGCGCAGCAGCAGCGCGATGAACAGCAGCCCGCCCACGACGCCGACGACGCTGCCCACCGGGATCTCGTACGGGTACCGGACGGTCCGCCCGATCACGTCGCAGACGAGCACGAACGCGGCGCCCGCGAGGGCGGTGACCGGCAGCGCCCGGCGCAGGTGGTCACCCAGCAGCATGGTCACCAGGTTGGGGACGACGAGGCCGAGGAACGGGATCGACCCGACGGTGACCACCACGATCGCGGTGACCACCGAGACGATGACCAGCCCGGTCCGCACCACCCGGTCGTAGGCGATGCCCAGGTTGATCGCGAAGCTCTCACCCATGCCGGCGACGGCGAAGCGGTCGGCGAACAGGTAGGCCACGACGGTGGCGGCGGCGACCGCCCACAGCAGCTCGTACCGGCCGGAGACGACGCCGGAGAAGTCGCCGTTGGTCCAGGCGTCCATGGTCTGCAGCAGGTCGTAGCGGTAGGCCAGGAACATCGCCACCGCGATGACCACGCCGCCGAGCATGATCCCGACCAGCGGCACGACGATCATGTCGGTGAAGACCATCCGCCGCAGCAGGTGCAGGAACACCCAGGTGCCGAACAGCGCGAACGCGATGGCGATGCCCATCTTGGCCGGCAGTGAGCTGCTGCCGAACAGCAGCGTGGCGACGACGATGCCCAGCCCCGCCCACTCCGCCGTCCCGGCGGTGTGCGGGGAGACGAACCGGTTGCGGGTCAGCGTCATCATCACCAGCCCGGCGACCGCCATGGCCGAGCCGGACAGCAGGATCGCCAGCAGCCGGGGCACCCGGGAGGCGAGGAAGACCCGGGTCTGGGCCTCGTCGGGGTGCAGCAGGTCGAGCGGCGTCAGGTCGGTGACACCGATGAACAGCGACGCGAAGGCGCCACCGACGACCAGGAGCAGCCCGGCCAGCAGGTGCCAGCGGCGCACGCCGCGACGCCGCGGCTCCCGGGAGGCGGGAGCCGCGGCGTCGCGGGTCTTCAGCGTGTCGGCCATGCGGGAGGTCAGGCGCCGACACTCTCGGCGATCTCCTCGACCATCCGCTCGACGTTCGGCAGGCCGTTGGGCGCCAGGTACCAGTCGGTGCCGTCGAGGTAGGTGACCGCGTCCTCGGACCAGGCGGTGGTGCTCCGGACCAGCTCGTTGTCGAGCACCTGCTCGGCCGCGGCGCCGGACTCGCCGATGGTGGCGTCCCGGTCGATGACGTACAGCAGGTCGGGGTTCGTCTCGGCGATGTACTCGAAGGAGATCGCATCGCCGTGGGTGGCGTCGCTGAGGTTCCCGTCGGCCGGCGTGACCCCGAGGGTGTCGTGGATCAGCCCACCGAACCGGGAGTTCGGCCCGTAGGCGCTCACCTCACCGCCGGTGGTCAGCACGACCAGGCCCGTTCCGGCGTCCGCGGCAGCCTCGGAGACCTCGGTGATCCGCTCGTCCAGGGCGTCGAGCCGCTCGGTGACGTCGTCCTCCGCGCCGAACACCTCGGCCAGCGCGGTGGTCCGCTCGGTGAAGGAGGGCAGGAAGTCGGTGTTGTCGACGGTCAGGTCGATGGTCGGGGCGATCTCGGCCAGCTCGGGGTACACCGCCGCCGAGCGCCCGCCGACGATGATCAGGTCGGGCTCCAGGGCGTTGACCGCCTCGTAGTCGGGCTCGAACAGCGAGCCGACCTTGGCGTACTCGTCGCCGCCGTACTCCGACAGCGCCTCCGGGTAGCTGGCCTCCGGGACGCCGTCCACCTGCACCCCGAGGGCGTCCAGGGTGGAGAGCACGCCGAGGTCGAACACGACGACGGTCTCCGGGTCGACCGGGACCTCGGTCTCACCCTGGGCGTGGGAGACGGTGACCTCGGCGGGGGCGCTGCTCGAGGAGGTGCCCTCCGCCGCCTCGGCGCCCTGCTCGCCGCCGCAGGCGGTCAGGGCGAGGAGTGCCGAGAGGGACAGGGCGGCGCCGGCCAGGGGCCGGGGCGTTGCGCGCATGCAGAAACTCCAGTGTCGGGGAAGAGCCTGTCGGGGAGAGCTAGGAGAGGCTCGCCTCAGTTAGTGGAGCCTAACCAACCTCATCACCGGTCCTGCTGTCACCTCGCCGTGACCTTTTCGTGACCGAACCGGCCGGAGTTCCCACTGGCCGGGACGCCGGTTGCCCACGGCCGTCGGCGGGCACCCCCGGCTCATGCAGACACGGACACTGCGCGACCTGACCGTCTCCGCCCAGGGCCTGGGCTGCATGGGGATGAGCGAGTTCTACGGCTCCGGTGACCAGGCCGAGGCCGAGCGGACCATCCAGCGGGCCCTCGACCTGGGCGTCACCTTCCTGGACACCGCGGACATGTACGGGCCGTTCACCAACGAGCGGCTGGTCGGCCAGGCGATCGCCGGGCGGCGGGCGGAGGTGGTGCTGGCCACCAAGTTCGGCAACGAGCGGGGCGAGGACGGGTCCTTCCGCGGCATCAACGGCCGGCCGGAGTACGTCCACACCGCCTGCGACGCCTCGCTGCAGCGGCTGGGGGTCGACGAGATCGACCTCTACTACCAGCACCGGGTCGACCCGACGGTGCCGATCGAGGACACCTGGGGCGCGATCAAGGAGCTGGTCGACGCCGGGAAGGTCCGGCACGCGGGGATCAGCGAGGCCGCGCCGGACACCATCCGCCGGGCGCACGCCGTGCAGCCGGTCACGGCGCTGCAGACCGAGTACTCGCTGTGGACCCGCGACCCCGAGGACGACGGCGTGCTGGCCACCTGCGCCGAGCTCGGCATCGGCTTCGTCGCCTACTCCCCGATCGGCCGCGGGTTCCTCTCCGGTCAGATCCGCAGCCTCGACGACCTGGCGCCCGACGACTTCCGCCGGCACAACCCCCGGTTCCAGGGGGCGGCGTTCGAGCAGAACCTGCGGCTGGTCGACCGGGTCCGCGAGATCGCCGAGGAGAAGGGCGTCACCGCCACCCAGCTCGCGCTGGCCTGGGTGATGGCGCAGTCCGGCCGGGGCGGCAACCCCGCGGTCGTGCCGATCCCCGGCACCAAGCGGGTGCAGTACCTGGAGGAGAACGCCGCCGCCGCACAGCTGGAGCTCAGCGAGGACGACCTGCGCCGCATCGACGCGGCGGCGCCCGCCGGGACCACCGTCGGCGACCGCTACCCGGACATGTCCACCGTGCACCGCTGATGAAGGACCACCGTTCCCCCCACGCCTCGCACGCTCGGCGCGGGCCCCTGAACGGTGGCCGAAGGACACGGCAGGATGGGCGGGTGCGTCCCCGCCCGTCCGGCCCCCGCCGGTGAACACCCCGCTGCTCGTCGCGGTCACCGTCGTCGCCGTCGCCCTGGCCGTGCTCGGCGTGCTGAGCACCGCGCTGCGGCGGCGCATCGGCACCGCCCACCTCGCCGGCGCCGGGCTGCTGCAGCTGCTCGTCCTCGCGCTGGCCGGGGTCGCGGTCGCCGGGCTGGTCGGTGGGCACCGGCCCACCGAGCTGGCCACCTTCCTCGGCTACCTGGCCAGCGTGGTGCTGCTGCCGGTGGCCGGCGTGCTGTGGGCGCGCACCGACCCGACCCGCTGGGCCGGCACGGTCATCGCGGTGGCCGCCGCCGCGGTCGCGGTCATGGTCTGGCGGCTGGACCAGGTGTGGGAGGTGACCGGTGGCTGAGCACGCCGATGCGCCGGCCGAGTCGACCTCGGCGACGGCGGACACCACGCGCGGGCCCGGCCGGGTGCTGGTCGCCCTGTACGGCGTCTTCGCCCTGGCCGCCGGCGCCCGAGCCGGTGTGCAGTTGGCCACCCGGTTCGGCGAGGCGCCGCTGGCGTACCTGCTCTCCGCGTTCGCCGCGGTGGTGTACCTGGTCGCCACCGTCGGTCTGGCGCGCGGCGGACGGGGCGGCCGCTGGACGGCGCTGGTCGCGTGTTCCGTGGAGCTGGCCGGCGTGCTCGTCGTCGGCACGCTCTCGCTGGCCGACCCGGACGCCTTCCCCGACGCCACCGTGTGGTCGAACTACGGGCAGGGCTACGGATTCGTCCCGCTGGCGCTGCCGGTGCTCGGCCTGCTCTGGCTGCGCCACCGGTCCGACGTCGCCGCCGAGCAGGGCGGATCCGCGGGCTGACCCCCGGCCGCGTGATCCGGACCTGTCGGTGGTGCCCAACCGAGTGGATCGCTAGGGTCGACGCCGTGGTGGACCAGGCCGGGGTGCCGGTGGACCCCGGCACCGACGTCCCGCTGGAGGCGGCGGCCGCCATGACCACGATGGGCGCGCCGGTCGACGAGGACGAGCGCGACCAGCAGCAGTCGCTGGTCGGCGCCGCCGCGGCCGCGGTCACCGACGGCGCCGGTGGGCAGGCGGCGCTGCCCGGCGTGCTGGCCGAGGTCCCGGTCGCCGTCCTCGTCATCGACCAGGGTGAGGGCACGGTGGTCTACGCCAACACCGCGGCGATCGAGCTGGCCGGCAACCCCCACCTGCCGCTGCCCATCGACACCTGGGGGGCTTCGGCCGGGTTGACCGACCTCTCCGGCGCCGCGCTGGCGAGCACGAGCAACCCGCTGTCCCGCCTGGCCCTGGGGCGCCCGGTCACCGGGGAGGCGGTCCGGCTCTCCGCGCGGCGCAGCTCCGACGAGCTGCGGGCCAGCGCCGCCGATGCCGCGGACGAGCAGCTGCTCTGGGTGACCGGCTTCCCGCTCTCCCGCGCCGACAGCGACCAGCGGCTGGCGCTCGTCGTCTTCCTGCACCTGGACGAGGGCCACGCCACCGCCGACCCCGAGACGCAGCTGAAGACCCTCCGCGACCGCGCCGTCGTCGCCACCGACATCGCCTTCACCATCACCGACCCGCGCCGGCCCGACAACCCGCTGGTCTGGGTCAACCCGTCCTTCAGCCGGATCAGCGGCTACAGCTACGCGGAGAGCATCGGGCAGAACTGCCGCTTCCTGCAGGGCCCGGCCACCGACACCGAGCGGACCGCCGAGCTGCGCACGGCCCTGCAGCAGCACGAGCCGATCACGAGGACGTTGCTGAACTACCGCAAGGACGGCACGGCGTTCTGGAACCAGGTGTCCATCACCCCGGTCTTCGACGGCGAGGGCGAGCTGATCAGCTTCGTCGGGGTGCAGACCGACGTGACCGAGCGGGTCCGGGTGGAAGAGGACCGGACCGCCGCCCTCACGGCCGAGAAGGCCGCCCGGCACGAGGCCGAGGTCGCGCGCGAGGCCGCCGAACGGGCGCAGAGCCGGCTGGCCCTGATGGCCGAGGCGACCAGCACGCTCAGCGCCACCCTCGACCTGGACGACCTGCTCGACCGGCTCGCCGCGCTGTGCGTGCCGCTGCTGGCCGACTGGGTCTTCGTCACCCTCGTCGACGAGCACGGCACGGTCACCGGCATCTCGGCCGCCCACCGCCGCGGCCTGGCCGAGGAGCTCCGCCGCTTCGCCGCGCTGCGCATCGCCGACCTGCCCGAGGCAGCGCCCATCCGGCGGGTCCTGCGGTCCGGCGAGCCGGTGCTGGTCCCGGAGATCACGGAGGAGATCCTGCTCAGGGCCGCGCCCGACCCCGCGCTGCGCGCGGTGATGGCCGAGCTGGGCACCTCCTCGCAGCTGACCGTGCCGCTGGTGGCGCGCCGTCGCACGCTCGGTGCCCTCACCCTGGTCGCCGAGACCCAGCAACGCCGGTTCGGCCCCGACGACGTCGACCTGGCCCGGGACCTGTCCCGCCGGGCGGCGATGGCGATGGACAACGTGCGGCTCTACCAGCAGGAGCACTCGGTCGCCGAGGCGCTGCAGCGCTCGCTGCTGCCCGAGCTGCCGGAGATCTCGCGGATCAGCGCCGCGGGGCAGTACGTCAGCGCCTCCAGCGCCGCCGAGGTGGGCGGGGACTTCTACGACCTGCTGGACCTGCCCGACGGCTCGGTGGGGATCGCCATCGGCGACGTCGTCGGGCACGACCTGGCCGCGGCCGCCGCGATGGGCCACCTGCGCGGGCTGCTGCGCGCCTGTGCCTGGGATGCGGGGGAGACCGACGCCGGCCGGGTGCTCGGCCGGGTGGACACGCTGGTCCAGGGGCTGCACGTGGCCCGGATGGCGACCATGGTCTACGCCCGGGCGGTGCCCCCGGCCGAGAGCGGCCGCCCCTGGCAGCTGACCCTGGCCAACGCGGGGCACCCGCCGCTGGCGCTGCGCCGTCCCGACGGCTCGGTCCAGCTGCTCGACGGCGTCACCGGTCTGCTCCTCGGCGTCGACGCCAGCGCGGAGCGCCGGTCGCACACCGTCGAGGTGCCGGCCGGCTCGACCCTGGTGGCCTACACCGACGGGCTCATCGAGCGCCCCGGTGCGGACATGGACACCGGCATCGCCCTGCTGGTCGAGCGGCTGGCGGACGCACCGCTGGACGCACCCCCGGCGGAGCTGTGCGTCGCAGCCGTCGGACCGCACCCGGACCGCCGGGACGACATCGCGGTCATCGCCGTCCGCTTCGACTGACGCGGCTCAGGCTCCGCCGTCTTCGAGCAGGGCGGCCTGCAGGCCGTAGGCGCCGCGGTGGAACAGCAGCGGCGTGCGGCTGGCGTCGGCGCCGAGGTCGAGCACCCGGGCGACGACGATCGTGTGGTCGCCGCCGTCGTACTCGGCCCACAGCTCGCTGTCGATCCAGGCCACCACGCCCTCGAGCATGGGGGACCCGTGCGGGCTGGGCGCCCAGGCCACCCCGGCGAACTTGTCGGTGCCGGAGCGGGCGAACTGGCGGGAGAGGTCGCTCTGCTCCTCGCTGAGCACGTTGACGCAGAACCGGCCGGCCTCACGCAGCTGCGGCCACGTGCGCGAGGTGCGGGCCGGCGCGAAGGCGACCAGCGGCGGGTCCAGCGACAGCGAGCTGAACGACTGGCAGGTGAAGCCGACCGGGCCGTCGGGACCGGTGGCGGTCACCACGGTCACCCCGGAGACGAAGTGGCCCAGGACGTTGCGCATCAGCTGGGGGTCGACCACGGGGGCGGGGACGTCGGCACTCACGCACCCCATCCCACCACGGTCCGACCGGTGCGGCTCAGATCGGCCGGACCGGCCCCCGCGGAACCGACGGCCCCCCGGCCCGGTGGAGCGAGCTGGGCAGCGGGTGGCCGACCGCGCGCTCGGTGACGGCGGCGGCGGCGAGCACCGCGGCCAGGTCGACACCGGTGTCGACCTCGGCGTCGCCGAGCCAGTAGACGAGCTCCTCGGTGGCGATGTTGCCGCTGGCGCCCGGTGCGAACGGGCAGCCACCCAGGCCGCCGACCGAGGCGTCGAGCTGGGTGACGCCGGCCTGCAGGGCGGCGAGCGCGTTGGCCTGACCGGTGCCGCGCGTGTCGTGGAAGTGCACGCCGACCGGGGTGCCCGGGCAGGCCCGCCGGACGGCATGGAGCAGCCGCACCACCCGGGCCGGGGTGGTCGTGCCGATCGTGTCGCCCAGGCAGAGGGCGTCCGCGCCCCCGGTGACGGCGGCCCGGGCGACGTCGACGGTGCGGGCGATCGGGGTGCGGCCGTCGAAGGGGCAGTCCCAGGCGGTGGCGACCACCACCTCCAGCGAGCCGCCGGCACCGTGCGCCAGCCCGGCGATCTCGCCGACGGCCGCGAGCGCCTCCCCGGTGGCCCGCCCGGCGTTGGCCCGGCTGTGCGAATCAGCGGCGGAGACCACGTACTCCAGGTGCGCGATGCCTGCGTCGACCGCCCGCACGGCGCCGCGCGGGTTGGCGACCAGGGCGGAGAAGTGCACGCCGGGGAAGCGGTGCAGCTCGGCGGCGACCTGGTCGGCGTCGGCGAGCGCGGGCACGGCCTTCGGCGAGACGAACGAGGTGACCTCCACCCGGCGGACACCGGTGGCCACGATCGCCTCGAGCATCGCCAGCTTGTCGGCCAGCGGCAGCGGGTCCTCCAGCTGGAGGCCGTCGCGCATGCCGACCTCCCGGACGTCGACCGCCGGGGGCAGCACCAGGTCGAAGTCGTTCATCGGGTCATCGTGCCCCTGGCTCGTTCCACGTGGAACGGGTCAGGAGCCGTACTGGCAGGCGCGGCACAGGCCGGTGTCGTCCGGGACGTCCTCGACCGGCACGATCCGCACCCAGGTGCCGCACAGCGCCCGTACCGGCTCGTGCGACTCCTGGGCGGCCGCCCCGGGTCCGGCAGCGACCGCGTGCAGCGGCCCGGTCAGCGCATCCCCGGCAGGCCGGCCGGGAGCGGGAGGGGCAGGCGGGCGCATTTCCCGTCCGACGAGGTTCGGCATGCGCCCAGCCTGCCCCACGGCTCAGCCGGCGACCGGCTCCGGGACCCGCTGCTGGTCGTCCCGGGCGGTGAGCTTGGCGCCCTCGACGTCCAGGTCGGGCAGCAGCCGGTCCAGCCAGCGCGGCAGCCACCAGGCCGAGCGGCCCAGCAGCGCGAGCACCGCGGGGACCAGCGTCATCCGCACGACGAAGGCGTCGACCAGGACACCGACGGCCAGCCCGAAGGCGATCGCCTTGACCGTGACGTCCTCGATGGTCACGAAGCTGCCGAAGACGGAGAACATGATCAGCGCGGCCGCGACGACCACCCGAGAGGCGTGGCGCATGCCCCCGACGATCGCCTCACGTGGCTGCGCGCCGTGCACGTACTCCTCGCGCATCCGGGAGACGAGGAAGACCTCGTAGTCCATCGCCAGCCCGAAGAGCACGGCCATGAGCAGGATCGGCATGAAGCTGATCACCGGGCCGGTGGTCGGCACCCCGAAGAGGTCCATCAGCCAGCCCCACTGGAAGACCGCGACGACGGCGCCGAAGGACACGGCCACCGAGAGGAGGAAGCCCAGCGCGGCCTTGACCGGCACCAGGATCGAGCGGAAGACCAGCAGCAGGAGGATCAGCGCCAGGCCGACGACGACCACGGTGAACGGCAGCAGCGCGTCGGCCAGCCGGTCGGAGACGTCGATGGCGACGGCGGTCTGCCCGGTGACCGCGACGTCCGCGCCGGTCTGGTCCTCCAGGTCCGCGCCCAGGTCGCGCAGCGCACCGACCAGCTCGCTGGTCTCCTCGCTCTGCGGGCCGCTCTCCGGCACGACCTGCACGATCGCCGCGGTGCCGTCGCCGACCACCTGCGGCACGGCGTACGCGACGTCGTCCAGCCCGCCCTCGAACTGCCCCGGCGTCCCGGTCGGGGTGCCGCCGATGGCCGCCGCGGCCTGGCCGGCGGTCTGCTCGGCGGCCGCCGGGTCCAGGCCGTCGAGGAACACCAGCAGCGGGCCGTTCACGCCGGGACCGAAGTACTCGGCGATCGCGTCGTAGGCCTGGCGCTGCGGGGTCTCCTCACCGGCGCTGCTGGCGTCGGGGAGGGCCAGCTGCAGCTGGGCGGCCGGGATGGCGCAGACGACCAGCGCGGCCAGCACGCCGAGCACGGTGAGCGCCGGACGACGGGTGACCAGCCGGGCCCAGCGGGCGCCGCCGGTGCTGGCGGGGGCGTCGGCGTGCGCGGCCAGCGCCAGCTCGCGGCGGTGCGCCCGGGAGCCCGGTGCGGGGATCAGCCGCGCCCCGGCGAAGCCGAGCAGGGCGGGGACCAGTGTCAGCGCGACCAGCACGGCCACGGCCACGGTGCCGGCGGCGCCCAGGCCCATCACGGTGAGGAAGGGGATGTTGACGACGGCCAGCCCGGACAGCGCGATGACGACGGTCAGGCCGGCGAAGACCACCGCGGAGCCGGCGGTGCCGGTGGCCCGGCCGGCGGACTCCTCGGGCGCCATCCCCTGGGCGAGCTGAGAGCGGTGCCGGCTGAGGATGAACAGCGTGTAGTCGATGCCGACGGCCAGGCCGATCATCAGCGCCAGGGTGGGCGCGGTGGAGGACAGGGTGATGACGCCGGAGAGCGCGAGCAGGCCGGTGAGCCCGATGCCCACCCCGACCAGGGCGACGACCAGGTTCATCCCGGCGGCGAGCAGCGACCCGAAGGTGATCACGAGCACCACGACGGCGACGACGACGCCGATGAGCTCCAGCGGGCCGACGGTGACCGCGCCGGCGTTGAACGCACCGCCGCCCACCTCGACCTCCAGGCCGGCGTCCACCGCCGGGGCGACCGCCCGCTGCAGGTCCTCCAGGGCGTCGTCGGCCAGCTCCATGGCCTGCACGGAGTACTGCACCGTGGCCAGCGCGGCCCGCCCGTCGGGGCTGATCTGCTGGGTGGCGAAGGGGTCCTGCACGGCGGCGACGTCGTCGACCTGACCGGCGGCCGCGACGGCCTCGCCGATCGCCTGGGCGTACTGGGGATCGACGACGGTGGCGCCGTCGGGGGCGACGAAGACCAGGTCGGCGCCGGCGCCCGCGGCGGCGGGGGAGACCTCGCGCAGCTGGTTCAGCGCGGTCTGGGACTCCGAGCCGGGGATGGTGAACTCGTCGTCGAACTCGCCCCCCACGGTGAGGAAGAGCGCGACGACCGCGCCCAGCACGGCGACCCAGGCCGCGGTGAACAGCACGCGGTGGCGGTAGGCGGCACGGCCCAGCCGGTAGAGCAGGGTGGACATCGGTTCTCCTGGGTCGGCGGATCGGCGGCGGGGAGGGTCAGCGGGACGGTGGCGCGGGTGCGACCGCCCCGCGGACGAGCGTGAGCAGGGCGGTGCGGCGCAGCGGCTCGAGGTCGCCCTCCGCGGTGAGCGACATGGCCGTGAGGCCGCTGAGCAGGGCGGTCGCCGCCCCGATGAGGTCGGCGGCCGGCAGGATGAGGGTCAGCCCGGCCTCGGCGGCCGTCCGGTCGACCAGCTCGACCAGCCGGCCGCCGACCTGCTCGTCGTGCCGGCGGAGCACCGCGGCGGCCTCGGGGTGCCGGGCGGCGTGCAGCGTGTACTCGGTGACCACGAGCGCCCAGGTGCGGTCGCACCGGAAGGCGCCCAGCACCCGGTCGACGGCGGCGGCCAGCGGATCGGGCTCGTCGGCGAGGCCGGTGAGGAGCTCGGTGACCCGGGCGAGGTCACGCTCGACCTCGCGGGTCATCAACGCCTCGAACAGCTCGTCCTTGGTGCGGAAGCTGGAGTAGAAGGCGCCGCGGGTGAACCCACCGCGGCTGCAGATGTCCTCCACGCTGGCGGCGGCGAACCCCTGCTCGGCGAAGGTGGCCAGGGCGGCGTCCAGGAGCCGCTCGACGGTGACCTCACGTCGGCGCTTGGGCCGGTCGAGATCGGTCGTCGTCACGATGCGCGAATGTATTGGATACAGAGCTGTATCCAGAAGTCGAGACGGGTGTGACGTGCGTTGCCCCTTATGACCGGCCATCCCCCGGCAGCAACGACTGTCCCCCCGCACCAGCGTTGGCGCGGGGGGACAGTCGGTGATCAGGTCACCTGATCACTCCGGTCAGCGCGGGGGTCAGCCCAGGGCGCGGCCGACGGCGACGGCGCGGGTGTCCGGGGCGGCGACCCGGGCGGCGTCGGCCTCCTGGTCGTCCGCGGCCTCCTGCGAGCGCCGCTCGGCCTCCACCCGGGCCGTGTAGCTCTCCACCTCACTGGCGATGCGGGCCTCGTCCCAGCCGAGGACCGGCGCCACGGCCCGGGCCACCGGCTCGGCGGAGTCCACCCCGCGGTGCGGGGTCTCGATGGAGATCCGGGTGCGTCGGGCGAGCAGGTCGTCCAGGTGGAGCGCGGCCTCGTGCTCGACGGCCCAGACCATCTCGACCATCAGGTACTCCTCGGCGCCGGGCACCGGGTCCAGCAGCTCGGGCCGGTCGGCGGCCAGCGCCAGCAGCTGCGGGGTGAGCGAGCCGAACCGGTTGAGCAGGTGCTCGGCGCGGAAGCGCGGGATGCCCCAGCGGTCGGAGAGGCCGTCGAGGGAGTTGACCATCGCCACGTAGCCCTCGGCACCGACCAGCGGGATGTTCTCCGTGACGCTCGGCGGCACCCGCCGGGTGACGTCCTCGGCCACGGCGTCCACCGCGTCGGCGGCCATCGGCCGGTACGTCGTGTACTTGCCGCCGGCGACGGCGATCACGCCGGGCATCGGCCGGGCGACGGCGTGCTCCCGGGAGAGCTGGCTGGTCGACTCCTGCTCCCCGGACAGCAGCGGGCGCAGCCCGGCGTACACCCCGGTGATGTCGTCGTGGGTCAGCGGCACCGACAGCACCTCGTTGACGTGCTCGAGGATGTAGTCGATGTCGGCCCTGCTGGCGGCCGGGTGGGCCTTGTCCAGCTCCCAGTCGGTGTCCGTGGTCCCCACGATCCAGTGGCTGCCCCACGGGATGACGAACAGCACCGACTTCTCGGTGCGCAGGATCAGCCCGGTCTCGCCGTTGATCCGGTCCCGGGGGACGACGATGTGCACGCCCTTGCTGGCCCGCACGTGGAACCGGCCACGGCCACCGACCAGGGTCTGGACGTCGTCGGTCCACACCCCGGTGGCGTTGACGACCACCTCGCTGCGGACCTCGACCTCCTGGCCGGTCTCCACGTCGCGGACCCGGGCACCGACCACCCGGCCACCGGCGTGCAGGAAGGAGACGACCTCGGCCGAGTTCAGCACGGTCGCGCCGTAGGCGGCGGCGGTGAGCGCCACGGTCAGGGTGTGCCGGGCGTCGTCGGCCTGGGCGTCGAAGTAGCGGATCGCGCCGACCAGCGCGTCGGGCTTGAGCGCCGGGAACAGCCGGCGGGCGCCGGTGCGGGTGAGGTGCTTCTGCCCGGGCATCGGGTCGGCCAGCGCACCCAGCCGGGCCAGTCCGTCGTAGAGGGTCAGCCCGGCGGTCACGTAGGGCCGCTCCCAGTGACGGGTCAGCGGGTAGAGGAACGGCACCGGCTTGACCAGGTGCGGGGCGATGCGGTTCACCGACAGGTCGCGCTCGTGCAGCGCCTCGCGCACCAGCCCGAAGTCGAACTGCTCCAGGTAGCGCAGCCCGCCGTGGAACAGCTTCGAGGACCGGGAGGAGGTGCCGCTGGCGAAGTCGCGGGCCTCGACCAGCGCCGTCCGCAACCCGCGGGTGGCGGCGTCGAGCGCCACGCCCGCACCGGTCACTCCACCCCCGATGACGAGGACCTCGAACTCGGCCTTCACCAGCTCCTCCCACGCCTGGGCGCGCTGCTGGGGACCGAGCGGGCGTACTGCCGTCATGCGAACTCCTCGGTACGGGCCGTCGCGACGACGGCGCACGATGCACCCACGGTAGGTCGGCGCCGGGAAGGCCGTCGACGCCCGCCGTCTGACATCGTCGGACAGCCCGCGTGGCCGGGATCACCATCCCGACCCCGGATGCCCTAGCGTCGGGCGCCGTGCCGGGGACCGTGCAGTCGATCGAGCGGGCAGCCGCCATCCTGCAGGTCGTCGCGACCTCCGGCGGCACCCTGGGCGTCACCGACATCGCCGAGGCGGTCGGGCTGGCCAAGACCACCGCGCACAGTCTGCTGCGCACCCTCCTGCACGTCGGCTTCGTCGAGCAGGACCGGGCGACCGGCCACTACGCCGTGGGCGCGGGCCTGCTGCAGCTGGGCAGCCACCTGGACGCCAACGAGCTGCGCGCCCGCTCCTCGAACTGGGCCGACGCACTGGCCGCCCGCAGCGGGCAGGCGGTACGGCTGGTCACGCTGGCCGGGGACGACGAGGTCGTCGTCGTCCACCACGTGTTCCGGCCCGACGACTCCGCGCAGGTCCTCGAGGTCGGCAGCACGCTGCCGGCCCACTCCACGGCGCTCGGCCGGGTGCTGCTCGCCTCCGCTCCCCGGCGCCGGCCCGGCCGGGTCGGCACCGGGGCGGTCGCGGCCGACCTGGCGGAGGTCCGGGCCCGGGGGTGGGCCGTCGAGCGCGGGGAACACCAGCCCAGTCGCGGCTGCATTGCCGCCCCGGTGCGCGCCTCCGGCGGCCTGGTCGTCGCCGCACTCGGCATCAACGGGCCGGTGGGCTCGCTGTTCGACGGCCGGGGTGCCCCGCGGGCCCCGCTCGTCGGCATGGTCACCGACGCCGCGTCCGGCGTGTCCCGGGAACTGGGGGGCGGCGGTGCCTGAGCGGTACGTGCTCGCCGTCGACCAGGGGACGACGTCCACCCGTTCGCTGGTCTTCGACCGGGGTGGCCGGATGGTCGCCGTCCGCCAGCGGGAGCACCGCCAGTACTTCCCCCGCCCGGGCTGGGTCGAGCACGACCCGATGGAGATCTGGGCGAACACCCGGCGCACCGCCGCCCAGGTGCTCGCCGACCTCCCCGGCGGTGGCGAGGTGGTCGCGCTGGGCATCGCCAACCAGCGCGAGACGACCGTCGTCTGGGACCGGGCCACCGGCCGGCCGATCACCCGGGCGCTGGTCTGGCAGGACACCCGCACCGCCGACCTGGTCGCCGAGCTGGCCGCCCGTCCCGACGCCGACCTGGTCGCCGAGCGCAGCGGGATGGCGATCGCCGGCTACTTCTCCGGGCCGCGGCTGCGCTGGATCCTCGACTCCGTGCCGCGGGCCCGCGAGCGCGCCGAACGGGGCGAGCTGCTGTTCGGCACCATGGAGACCTGGCTGATCTGGAACCTCACCGGCGGCAAGGACGGCGGGGTGCACGTCACCGACGTGACCAACGCCAGCCGCACGCTGCTGATGGACGTGCGCAGCTGCCGCTGGGACCCCGACCTGCTGACCTTCTTCGGCATCCCGGCGGCGATGCTGCCCGAGATCCGCCCCTCGGTCGGCGTCCTCGGGCACGCCACCGCCCTGTCGCCGGCGCTGCCGATCGCCGGCGCGCTCGGCGACCAGCAGGCGGCGCTGTTCGGCCAGGCCTGCTTCGCCCCCGGCGAGGCCAAGTGCACCTACGGCACCGGCAGCTTCCTGCTGCAGAACACCGGCACCGAGCTGGTGCACACCCGGTCGGGCTCGATCAGCACGGTCGCCTACCAGCTGGCCGGCGAGCCGGTGCGCTACGCGCTGGAGGGGTCGGTCGCCGTCGCCGGGGCGCTGGTGCAGTGGCTGCGCGACGGGCTGGGCCTGATCGGCTCCGCCGCGGAGGTGGAGACGCTGGCCCGCACGGTGACGGACAACGGCGGCTGCTACGTCGTCCCGGCGTTCTCCGGCCTGCTCGCCCCGCACTGGCGGGGTGAGGCCCGCGGCCTGGTCGCCGGGCTGACCTCCTACGTCACCAAGGGGCACCTGGCCCGGGCGGTGCTGGAGGCCACCGGCTGGCAGACCCGCGACGTCGTCCAGGCGATGGCCGCGGACTCCGGGCTCTGCCTGCCGGCCCTGCGGGTGGACGGCGGGATGACCACCAACAACCTGCTCATGCAGTTCGTCGCCGACGCGCTGGACACCCCGGTGGTGCGCCCGATGGTGGGGGAGACGGTGTCGCTGGGGGCGGCCTACGCGGCTGGCCTCGCGGTCGGGGTGTGGTCGGACGTCGAGGCGCTCCGCCGGAACTGGCACCGGTCGGCGCAGTGGACGCCGACACCGGCGCGCGCGGTCGCGCTCACCGCGGAGTACCCCCGCTGGGAGCGGGCGGTGGAGCTCAGCATCGCCTGGGGCGCGCCCTGACCGAGCTTGTCCGATGATGTCGGACCCGACGTGTTGTCCGGCTCACAGCCCGCTCCCTACGGTCCTGGCACGGGACGACCCGGGGTGATCACCGCCACAGGGCCGACCGGTACCACCCCGGTCCGCAGAGCCGCGGACCCGTCGGAAGGAGCGCCTACCCGTGGACACCGTCGGTCTCTGGACCGTCTTCGGCAGTGAAGTACTCGGCACCGGGATCCTGATCCTGCTCGGCGTCGGCGTGGTCGCCAACGTCGTGCTGCCCAAGACCCTCGGCAACGGCAGCGGCTGGATCGTCATCATCTTCGGCTGGGGGCTCGCCGTCTTCGCCGGCGTCTTCGCCGGGGCGACCTCGGGGGCGCACATCAACCCGGCCGTGACCGTCGGGCTGCTGGTCAGCGGCACCGACACGTACGCGCCTGGCGTCGAGGTGAGCGTCGCGAGCACGCTGACGTACTTCGCCGGGCAGCTGGTCGGTGCCTTCATCGGCGCGGTCGTGGCCTACCTGGCCTACTACGGGCACTACAACGACCCGGAGGCCGCCGGCACCCAGCTGGGCACCTTCGCCACCGGCCCGGCCATCGGCACGGTCAAGGACAACGTGGTCACCGAGGTCGTCGGCACGTTCGTCCTCGTCTACATCATCCTGCGGTTCGGGGACACCCCCACGCAGCTCGGCCCGCTCGCCGTCGCCCTGCTGGTCGTCGGCATCGGCGCCTCGCTCGGCGGCCCGACCGGCTACGCCATCAACCCGGCCCGCGACCTCGGCCCGCGCATCGCGCACGCCGTCCTGCCCATCCGCGGCAAGGGCGACAGCAACTGGGGCTACGCCTGGGTGCCGATCGTCGGCCCGCTCATCGGCGCCGTCATCGCCGGCGGGCTCTCCCACGTCAACCTCTGACCCCGACCCATCGGGCCGGCTGCCGGCCCCCGTCCGCAGGAGGAACCCCATGGCCCAGTACGTGGCCGCCATCGACCAGGGCACCACCAGCACGCGCTGCATGCTGTTCGACCACGACGGCGCGGTGGTGTCCGTCGGCCAGAAGGAGCACCAGCAGATCTTCCCACGCGCCGGGTGGGTCGAGCACGACGCGATGGAGATCTGGGGCAACACCCGCGAGGTGGTGGCCCAGGCCATCGCCCGCAGCGACGCCAGCGCCTCCGACATCGTCGCGGTGGGCATCACCAACCAGCGCGAGACCGCGGTGGTCTGGGACCGGACCACCGGCAGGCCCGTCTACAACGCCATCGTCTGGCAGGACACCCGCACCGGGAAGATCTGCGACGAGCTCGGCGCGCTGGGCGGCGGCGCCGACCGCTACAAGGACACCGTCGGCCTGCCGCTGGCGACCTACTTCGCCGGCCCCAAGGTCCGCTGGATCCTGGACAACGTCGACGGGGCCCGGGAGCGCGCCGAGCGCGGTGACCTGCTGATGGGCACCATCGACTCCTGGCTGATCTGGAACATGACCGGTGGGGCCGACGGCGGCCTGCACCTCACCGACGTCTCGAACGCCTCGCGCACCATGCTGATGGACTACCGGAAGCTGGCCTGGGACGCCGACATCGCCGAGGAGATGGGCATCCCGATGTCCATGCTCCCGGAGATCCGCTCGAACTCGGAGGAGTACGGCCGGGGCCGCAAGGCCGGGTTCCTGGCCGGGGTGCCGATCGCCGGCTCGCTCGGTGACCAGCAGGCGGCGACGTTCGGCCAGGTCTGCTTCAGCAAGGGCATGGCCAAGAACACCTACGGCACCGGCAACTTCATGCTGCTCAACACCGGCGAGGAGGCCGTCCCCTCCGAGAACGGCCTGCTGACCACGCTGTGCTACCAGCTCGGCGACGCCAAGCCGGTCTACGCCCTGGAGGGCTCGATCGCGGTCACCGGCTCGCTCGTGCAGTGGCTCCGGGACAACCTGGGCATCATCAGGAACGCGCCGGAGATCGAGGACCTGGCCCGCTCGGTCGACGACAACGGCGGCGCCTACTTCGTGCCCGCGTTCTCCGGCCTGTTCGCCCCGCACTGGCGCTCCGACGCGCGCGGCGCCGTCGTCGGGCTCACCCGGTTCGTCAACAAGGGTCACCTGGCCCGCGCCGTCCTGGAGGCCACCGCCTACCAGACCCGCGAGGTGCTGGACGCGATGAACGCCGACTCCGGCGTCGACCTCACCGAGCTCCGGGTGGACGGCGGGATGGTCGGCAACGAGCTGCTCATGCAGTTCCAGGCCGACCTGCTCGGTGTGCCGGTGATCCGGCCGAAGATCGCCGAGACGACGGCGCTGGGCGCCGCCTACGCGGCCGGGCTCGCGGTGGGGTACTGGTCCGACCTCGACGAGCTCACCGCCAAGTGGGCCGAGGACAGGCGCTGGGAGCCGCAGATGCCCGAGGACGAGCGGGAGCGGAACTACCGCAACTGGCAGAAGGCCGTCACCAAGTCGCTGGACTGGGTGGACGAGGACGTCGACTGACGAAGGGCCCCGCTGCCCCACCCGGCAGCGGGGTCACGGTCGAGTAGCTTGTGCGACTGACTAGTCAGTCGTACTGTCCAGTCCGTGAGCGAGGAGCGGTGGCCGGGCGAGTGGATGCGCGGCGTGCTGTCGCTGTGCGTGCTGCGCGTCGTCGCCGACGGCCCCACCCACGGCTACGCGATCGCCGGCCGGCTGGCCGAGGCCGGCCTGGGCACCGTCAAGGGCGGCACGCTCTACCCGATCCTCACCCGGCTGGAGACCGACGGGCTGGTGACCGCCGCCTGGGAGGCCGGTGACGGTGGCCCCGGCCGCAAGGTCTTCACCGTGACCGGGGCCGGTATGGAGTCGCTGCAGCAGCGGTCCGAGCAGTGGCGCGTGTTCACCGAGCGAGCCGCCGGCCTGCTGTCGTCCCCGTCCGTCCCCGCCTGAGGAACCCGTCATGGGAGAGGTCTCGAACGACACGGAGCAGGGCTGGACCGGCGACCTGCTGATGCGGCTGCGGATGCGCGACGTCCCGGGCGCCCGGATCGGCGAGGTGCTCGCCGAGGTGCAGAGCCACGTCGCCGAGACCGGGGAGCACCCGCAGGAGGCCTTCGGCCCGGCCAGGGAGTACGCCGATCAGGTCGCCGACGCGATCGGCGCCCCGCCGGGTCAGGGCTGGCGCGACGCGGTGCGCGGGGTGTCGTGGCGCGACTGGGCGACGGCGATGGTCATCGGGGTCAGCGCCTTCCTGCTCTCCGACGCGCTCTGGGCCCTCGGCGCCGGGGAGACGTCGCTGCTCGGGCCGCCTGCCTGGGTCGTCTGCGTGATCGCCGCCCTGGTGCTGGCCCTCTGCATCGCCCGGGTGGTGCGTGCCGTCCGCACCTCGGGCGACCGGGTCACCGATCCGCGCACCGGCGCCGACATGGTGCCGCTGCCGAGGTGGGCCGTGGTCGTGCTGGTCGGCACCCCGCTGACCCTCCTGCTGGGCACGCTCGCCGCCGGCCTGCTCATGCGCTGAGCGGCCGGCGCTCAGTCCCGGCGCGCCCGGGCCGCGTCGATCGATGCCCCGATCACCAGGCCCAGCCCCAGGCCGAGACCCAGGTTGTCCAGGCTGGACCCGAGGGTGGTGCCCAGCACGAGCCCCAGCGCGATGCCGGTGCCGACCTGCCAGCCGCACTTCTCGGGCGGGGAGGGCGACGCGGCCGGCTCGGTCATGGCGCACGGCAGGGCAGCCGACCTCGTTCCAGGAACCTGCCTCCCGGACGCCCACGGCGACGGTGTGCGGTCTTGTCGACCTGAACGTCACGTCCGTCGGCTGCACAACCGTTCCCACGGTGTCGATCACCGGGGGAGCAGGAGCAGCCTTCGGGAACGAGGTCAGCAGTGCCGGAGAGAGTCGTCGCGCTGGCCGCGGGGATCAGCACCGGGCTGTCCGCCGAGCTCGGGCCCACCGTCGTCGAGCTGCACGAGCTGGGCGCCCGGCTGGTCACCCAGGTCCGCGGCCAGCGACTGGCCGACCTGGCGCTGACCGCGATCGAACTGGTCGACCGCCATCTCTACGAGCGCACCTGCGACGTCCGCTGGTGGGCCACCGACGCCGCCGTCGTCGACGCGGCCGCCGAGGCCGACCCGCACGGCCCGGCCGCCGCCACGGCCACCCGCCGGCTGGGGGTCATCCTGCGCAACTACACCGTCTACCTCGATCTCTGGATCGCCGACGCCTCCGGCCGGGTGCTGGCCAACGCCGCACCGCAGCGATGGCCGGGCGTGGTGGGCAGCGACGTCAGCGGTCAGCGCTGGTTCCGCGACGCGCTGGCCACCGCCGACGGCGACGCCTACGCCGTGCAGGACGTCCGGGAGTCACCGGAGCTGGGCTCGGCGGTCGCGACCTACGCGACCGCGGTGCGCCGGGACGGCGAGACCGACGGCGAGGTGATCGGGGCGCTGGGCGTCTTCTTCGACTGGGCGCCGCAGACCCGGGCGATCCTGGACGGGCTCCGCCTGGCCGACGACGAGCGGGCCCGCACCCGCAGCCTGCTGCTGGACGCCGACGGCCGGGTGCTCGCCGCCTCCGACGGGCAGGACGTGCTCACCGAGCGGGTGGAGCTGCGCACCCAGGGCGCGGCCAGCGGCTCCTACCCCGACGGCACGCGCACCGTGGGCTTCGCCCGCACCCCCGGCTACGAGACCTATGAGGGCCTCGGCTGGTACGGCTGTCTGGTCCAGGAGCGGTGACCCACCCCGGTTCCGCACCAATGGCCATTGTGGCGGAACCGGGGGTCGATCAGCCGGCGAGGGCCGCGGACACGACCGCCTTGGCCTCTTCCTGCACCTGGGCGAGGTGGTCGGCGCCCTTGAACGACTCCGCGTAGACCTTGTAGACGTCCTCCGTCCCCGAGGGGCGGGCGGCGAACCAGGCGTTCTCGGTGGTGACCTTCAGCCCGCCGATCGCGGCGTCGTTGCCCGGGGCCTTCGTGAGCTTCGCCGTGATCGGCTCACCGGCCAGCTCGGTGGCGGTGACCGCCCCGGGGGAGAGCTTGCCGAGCTTCGCCTTCTCCTCCCGGGTGGCGGCGGCGTCGACCCGGGCGTAGGCCGACTCCCCGAACCGTTCCGTCAGTGACGCATGCAGCTGCGAGGGTGAGCTCCCGGTGACCGCCTGGATCTCCGAGGCCAGCAGGGCGAGCAGGATGCCGTCCTTGTCCGTCGTCCAGACCCCGCCGTCCCGGCGGAGGAAGGACGCGCCCGCGGACTCCTCCCCACCGAACCCGACCGACCCGTCGAGCAGTCCGGGCACGAACCACTTGAACCCGACCGGCACCTCGACCAGCCGCCGGCCCAGGTCGGCGACGACCCGGTCGATGAGCGACGACGACACGAGCGTCTTGCCCACCGCGGTCTGCGCCCCCCACTCCGGCCGGTGGCTGAACAGGTAGGAGATCGCCACGGCCAGGAAGTGGTTGGGGTTCATCAGCCCGCCGTCGGGGGTGACGATGCCGTGCCGGTCGGCGTCGGCGTCGTTGCCGGTGGCGATCTGGTACTCGTCCTTCGACCCGATCAGCGAGGCCATCGCGGACGGCGAGGAGCAGTCCATCCGGATCTTGCCGTCCCAGTCCAGCGTCATGAACCGCCAGGTGGCGTCGACCAGCGGGTTGACCACGGTGAGGTCCAGCCCGTGCCGATCGGCGATCTCCCCCCAGTAGTGGACGCTGGCGCCGCCCAGTGGATCGGCACCGATCCGGACGCCGGCGTCCTTCACCGCGGCCAGCTCCAGGACGTTCGGCAGGTCGTCGACGTAGGTGCCGAGGAAGTCGTAGGGCTGCGCCGCGGCGCGGGCCCGGGCGAACGGGGTGCGCCGGACGCCGTCCAGCCCGTCGGCCAGCAGTTCGTTGGCCCGCTTGGCGATCCAGCCGGTGGCGTCGGTGTCGGCCGGCCCGCCCGAGGGCGGGTTGTACTTGAAGCCACCGTCGCGCGGCGGGTTGTGCGACGGGGTGACGACGATGCCGTCGGCCAGCCCGGAGGTCTTCCCCCGGTTGGCGGTGAGGATGGCGTGGCTGACCGCCGGGGTGGGGGTGTAGCCGTCGCGGGAGTCGACCAGCACGGTGACGTCGTTGGCGGCGAGCACCTCCAGCGCGCTGACCCAGGCCGGCTCACTCAACCCGTGGGTGTCCCGGCCGATGAACAGCGGGCCGTCGAACCCCTGCTGGGCGCGGTACTCGCAGATGGCCTGGGTGGTGGCCAGGATGTGCGCCTCGTTGAACGCGCCGTCCAGCGACGAGCCGCGGTGCCCCGACGTGCCGAAGGTGACCTGCTGGGCGACGTCGGCCGGGTCGGGCTCGACCGTGTAGTAGGCGGTGACCAGGTGGGGGACGTCGACCAGGTCGCGAGGCTGGGCCGGCTGACCGGCGCGGTCGGAGGACATGGCCTGATCTTGACCCGGATCCCCACCCTCCCGCGACCGGGGACGCCCTGTCGGGGGTCGGTCGTAGCCTGGTCGGGTGCTCGGGGACTGGCGGGAGATGGTCACCGACGCGGCCTTGACCGACGCGGTCGGGCAGCACGTGCTCGACCGGGCCCGGCCCTACGCCGCCCGGAGCGTGCTCGACGTCCGGGTGGCCGAGGACGCCCGCCGGCTGACCGGGCTGGTCCAGGGCGGGGCGCCGGAGCCCTACCGGACGACGGTGGTGCGCACCGAGGGCGGCCGGGTGGGCTGGGCCGCGGCCTGCACGTGCCCCGTGGGTGACGACTGCAAGCACGCGGTGGCCGTGCTGCTGCACCTGCGTCCGGACATCCAGCGCGCGTCGGGCGGACCGCGCCCGGGGCGCCCGGCCGCGCGCACCTGGGAGCAGGAGCTCACCGAGCTGGTGAGCGCCGCCGGCCGACCGGCACCGGCCACCGTGCCGATCGGGCTGCAGTTCGAGCTGGTCGAGCCCGAACCCGGCCGGGGGCGTGCCTCGGTCGCCGCACCGGGCACCCGGCAGCGGTTGATCCGGCTGCGGCCGGTGGTGCCCGGAAAGCGCGGGCAGTGGGTGCGCAGCGGCGTCTCGTGGCGGCAGCTCCAGTACGACAGCGCCCAGGCCTCGTGGAACCCGGCGCACCTCGCCGCCATGCGCGCGCTGCACGCCACCCACCAGGCCGCCCGCAACCAGTACTGGTCGTACGCCCCGGCCGACGTGTACCTGCACGAGTTCGGCCCCGGCCTGTGGCGGCTGCTCGCCGAGGCCGTGGCCGACGGCGTCCCGCTGGTCACCGCCGACCGGGCGGCCCGGCCGGTGGTGCTGGCGGGGGAGCCGGCGGACGTCGCCGTCGACCTGCGCCGGGACGGCGAGCGCGCCGAGCTGTCGGCCGTGCTGCAGGTCGACGGCCGCACGGCCGACCCCGGCCGGCTGTCCTTCCTCGGGATGCCCCCGCACGGGGTGTCGGTGGAGTGCCCCGTCGGCACCGACGGCGACGTCCCCGGGCTGGTGCTCGCCCGCCTGGACCGGCCGGTTCCGCCCGTGCTGGCCGGGCTGGTGGCCCGCGGCGGGGGGATCGACATCCCGCCCGCCGACGTCGACCGGTTCCTCCGCGACTGGTACCCGGGGCTGCGCCAGGCGGTGCCGGTGATCTCCGGCGACGGCTCGGTCGCCCTGCCGGAGGTGCCCCGGCCGCGGCTGGCCGTCGAGGTGCGCTACCCCGGGGACGCGACGGTCTGCGTGGCCTGGACGGTCCGCTACGGCGCCGACCGCGCTTTCCCCCTGCCCACCGGCGAGGAGGCCGCCGTGCCGGGTTCCGGGCGCGACCCGGTGGCCGAGCAGCGGCTGCTGGACGAGCTGCCCGAACCGGTCGCCGGGCTCCCCGAGCTGTGGACGCCGGGGCGCCGGCTGGCCGATGCGGTGGAGCTGGCCGGGGTGGAGGCGCTGGAGTTCACCACCGAGGTGCTGCCCGCGCTGCAGGACGCGCCCGACGTCGACGTGACGCTGGTCGGCAGCCCGCCCGACTACCGGCAGAACACCGCGGCGCCGCAGATCAGCTTCACCACCCGCGACAGCCGCGAGTCCGACTGGTTCGACCTGGGCGTCTCGGTGAGCGTGGACGGCCAGAGCGTGCCCTTCGAGACCCTGTACAAGGCCCTCGCCGCGGGGCGCACCCGGCTGGTGCTGCTCAGCGGCACGTACTTCTCCCTGCAGCGGCCGGAGTTCGAGCAGCTGCGGCTGCTCATCGAGGAGGCCCGCGCGCTGCAGGACGTGCCCGGTGACGGCGTGAAGGTCAGCCGCTTCTCCGCCGGGCTCTGGGAGCAGTTGCTCGGGCTCGGGGTGGTCGAGGAGCAGAGCGAGCGCTGGACCCGCGAGGTGCGCGGGCTGCTCGACCTCGAGCACGCCGAACCACCGCCCGTCCCGGCCGGGCTGGCCGCCGAGCTCCGCCCGTACCAGCGGGAGGGCTACGGCTGGCTGGCGTTCCTCTGGGAGCACCGGCTGGGCGGGGTGCTCGCCGACGACATGGGGCTGGGCAAGACCCTGCAGACCCTGGCGCTGCTGGTCCGCGCGCACGAGACCGGCGACCTCGATGACGCGCCGGTGCTGGTGGTGGCGCCGACCAGCGTGGTGCCCACCTGGGCCCGGGAGGCGGCGCGGTTCGCCCCGGGCCTGCGGGTGGTGACCGTGTCGGAGACCGAGCGCAAGCGGGGCACGGCCTTGCGGTCCGAGGTGGCCGGCGCGCACGTCGTCGTCACCTCGTACGCGCTGTTCCGGATCGACGAGGACGCCTGGACCGAGCTGCCGTGGCGCGGGCTGGTGCTCGACGAGGCGCAGTTCGTGAAGAACCACCAGGCCCGCACCTACCAGTGCGCGCGGCGGCTGCGCGCCCCGGTGAAGCTGGCGCTGACCGGCACGCCACTGGAGAACAGCGTGATGGACCTGTGGGCGTTGATGTCGATCGTCGCGCCCGGGCTCTTCCCCGACCCGCAGCGGTTCACCGAGGCCTACCGCATCCCGATCGAGCGGGACGGCGACGCCGAGAAGCTCGCCGTGCTGCGCCGCCGGATCCGCCCCCTGGTGCGCCGGCGGACCAAGGAGATGGTCGCCGCCGACCTGCCGCCCAAGCAGGAGCAGGTGCTCGAGGTGGTGCTCAACCCGCGGCACGAGAAGCTCTACCAGACCCACCTGCAGCGCGAGCGGATCAAGGTGCTCGGCCTGGTCGAGGACATGTCGAAGAACCGGATGACGATCTTCCGGTCGCTGACCCTGCTGCGGCAGCTGAGCCTGGACCCGGCGCTGGTCGACCCGGCCTACGCCGACGTCCCCTCCAGCAAGGCCGACGCCTTCCTCGAGCACCTGCGCGCGGTGGTCGCCGAGGGCCACCGGGTGCTGGTGTTCAGCCAGTTCACCCGGTTCCTGCGCAGCATCCGCGACCGGCTGACCGCCGAGGGCATCGACTGGGAGTACCTCGACGGGCGCACCCGCGACCGCGACGCCGTCGTCCAGGCCTTCCGCACCGGCACCGCACCGGTGTTCCTGATCAGCCTCAAGGCCGGCGGCTTCGGGCTGACCCTCACCGAGGCCGACTACGTGTTCGTGCTCGACCCGTGGTGGAACCCGGCCAGCGAGGCCCAGGCCGTCGACCGGGCGCACCGGATCGGCCAGGACAAGACGGTGATCGTCTACCGGCTGGTGTCGGTCGGCACCATCGAGGAGAAGGTGATGGAGCTGAAGGCGCGGAAGTCGGCGCTGTTCTCCCGGGTCGTCGACGACGGCGCGCTCGCCTCCGGCGCGCTCACCGCCGACGACGTCCGGGGCCTGTTCGGCTGACCCGATCCACCCTGCCGTGCCGCGGGTCAACCCGGCCCAGCAGACGTTGAGCCGTGTCCTGCCGCGGCTCAACGTCACCTGCGGCGGCTCAACCCGCGGAGCAGCAGCCGGCTCCGATCAGCGCTGCCGCGGCTCGACCGCGTCAGGCGTCGTCAGTCAGCTCCAGCGCACAGCGACGGCCAGCAGGAAGGGGATGGCGAGGAAGCCGATGCCGACCCAGCCGAGCACGATCCCCGCTGTCGCCATGCCGTCGCCGCCTTCCCCGCGCTCGTGGATCTGCCGCTTGGCGACGTAACCGAAGACGAGCGCGAGGATGCTGCCGATCCAGTAGATCCAGACGATGCCCAGCACCATCGACGCGATGGCCAGGCCGTTGGTGCGCTGCGGCGGCGGGTAGCCGTACCCGTACGGGAGTGGACCGTAGGGCTGACCGGGTGGACCGTAGGGCGGGCCGGGAGGCCCCTGAGGCGGGCCGTAGGGCTGGCCGTAGGGCTGGCCGTACTGCTGCGCCTGCGGCCGCGGGTGCCAGTTGCCGTCGTCCTGACTCATCTGCTCGTCCCCTGTGTTCGCCGCCGTGCGGGAGCCGCCCCCATGGGTCGGACGCACCGACCGTAGAAGCCGATCCGGGCGACGAACAGCACCGACCCTCCCAACGGAGGGGTCCGGCCGGGGCGGGGGGCAGCGCCAGCGCGGGTCAACCCGGCCCAGCAGACGTCGAGCCGCGTCGTGCCGCGGCTCAACGTCACCCCCGGCGGGTCAACCCGCGTGGCAGCAGCGGGTCAGGCTCAGCCGCGCCGCGGCTCACCCCGGTAGGTGCCGACGCTCCACAGGTTGCCCTCCGGGTCGCGGACGGCGAACTCGCGGCCCCCGTGGTCGGTGTCGTGCACCTGCTGCACGACCTCCGCCCCCGCGGCGACCGCGCGGGCGTGCACCGCATCGGCGTCGTCGGTGACCAGGTAGGCGGCGGCGGTGCCGGGCTGCGCGGGCCACGGGTCGTCGGGCACGTCGCGCACCGAGCCGAGCATCACCCCGCCGCCGGGCGGCCAGGACAGCTCGGCGTGTACCACGTGGTCACCGTCGGCGACGACCAGGGTCTCCTCGAACCCGAGGGCGTCGACCAGGAAGCGGATGACGGCGCGGGCGTCGCGGGCGCGGAAGGCGGGCCAGACGGTGGGCGGCGGGGGAGCGGTATCGGTCATGCGCTCAGGTTGTCGACACGGGCGGCCGCCCGTCTTGGACGTATCCGAACTCCTCGGCCAGCCAGCGCGACGGCGGCAGCCCGGAGAACGCCCGCCACTCCCGGGTCAGGTGCGCCTGGTCGGCGAAGCCGGCGGCGACGGCCAGGCCGGCGAGGTCCAGCGGCCGGCCCGCCCCGGCCCGGGCCTGCAGCGCCCGGCGGGCGCGGGAGAACCGGACCACCCGGGCGGCCTCCTTGGGGGTCAACCCCGTCTCGGCCCGGAACCGGGTGAGCAGGTGGCGCGCCGACCAGCCGACCCGATCGGCGACGTCGGCCACCCGCAGCCGCCCACCCGAGGCCAGCACCAGCCGCCACGCCTCGGCGACCTCCGGCGCCGGCGCGCTGTCCGGGCGCACCCGGCGCAGCAGCACCTGCTCCAGGGCCGCGAACCGGGCCGGCCAGTCGGGCGCCGCCCGGAACCGCTCGACCAGCTCGGCTCCATCCGGGCCGAGGACGTCCTCGACCGGGCAGTCCAGGGACGCCAGCGCACCGGCGGGCACCCCGAGCAGCCGACGGGCGCCCAGCGGGGTCAGCGCGAACTGGACGCCGGCCTGCCGCCCCGGGTGGCGGATCAGCGCGGGCGCGGTGTGCAGCCCACCGACGAGCCCGGCGTAGCGGCCCGGCGCCTGCCTCGGATCGGGGTGCGCGGCCATCTCCAGCGGGTCGTCGAGGGTGACGACGAACGTCAGCGTGGGAGAGGGCAGCCCGCGGTGCAGGCCGGGCGCCAGCCCGTCCTGCCGGTACCCGGTGGCCTCGGCGACCAGCCCGCGCAGCGCCGGGTGCGGCCGGTGCCCGACCCACTCGCTGGTCACGGTCCGAGGATGGCACGCGGACGCGCCGACCTGCGCTCCGTCACCGCCACGCCGCCGGCAACCCGGGGTTCGCGGTCCCGTCGCCTGCGGTCGCCGTGGCAGGCGCCGGGCCGCCATCCTCTCCTCGCAGCGTGTCGGTCAGCGCCGGCCCCTCCCGCGCGGCGTCCCACTCCCTCGGAGGTCCCCGTGCACCCGTCCCACCTCAGCGCACCGCGCGCCTCCGCCGGCGCCCTGGCTCTCGCGGCGGCCCTCGCCGTCCCGCTGGTCACCGCGGGCCCGGCGGCCGCGGGCTCGGGCGGTCCCAGCCGCGCCGCCGAGCCGGTGCGCTTCGCCACGTACAACGTCTCGATGTTCCGCACCATCGAGGGCGAGCTGGCCGACGACCTGGCCGACGCCGACGACGAGGCGCAGGACGCCGAGGTGCGCAACGTCGCCGAGGTCGTCCAGCGGCAGCGGCCCGACGTGCTGCTGTTGAACGAGTTCGACCACGACGCCGAAGGGCTGGCCCTGGAACGGTTCCAGGAGAACTTCCTCGCCGTCGGCCAGGGCCCCGCGGGGGAGGAGGCGGAGCCCATCGAGTACCCGTTCGCGATGGTGTTCGCATCGAACACCGGCGTTGCGAGCGGCTTCGACCTGAACGCCGACGGCACGGTGGGCACGGAGGGGCAGGCCTACGGGGACGACTCGTTCGGCTTCGGCACCTTCCCCGGCCAGTACGCCTTCGCGGTGCTGTCGAAGCACCCGATCGACACCGACCAGGTGCGCACCTTCCAGGGGTTCCGGTGGGTGGACATGCCCGGGGCCCGGCTGCCCGACGACCCGGCGACCCCGGAGCCGGCCGACTTCTACTCCGCCGAGGAGCTGGACGTCTTCCGGCTGTCCAGCAAGAACCACGTCGACGTCCCGGTGCAGATCGGCCGCCGGACGGTGCACGTGCTGGCCAGCCACCCCACCCCGCCGACCTTCGACGGGCCGGAGGACCGCAACGGGTTGCGCAACGCGGACGAGATCCGGTTCTGGGCCGACTACGTCACCCCGGGGAAGGGGTCCTACATCTACGACGACCAGGGGGGAACCGGCGGTCTGCACCCGCGCGACCGGTTCGTGATCATGGGTGACCTCAACGCCGACCCGGCCGACGACGGCAACGGCCTGCCCGGCGCGGCCGACCAGGTGTTCGGGCTCCGGCAGGTCCGGGACCCGCAGCCCACCAGCGAGGGGGCGGCCGAGGCGGCGGCCCGGCAGGGCGGGGCGAACCTCGGGCACGACGGCGACCCCGCGCTCGACACCGCCGACTTCGCCGACGGGGAGGCCGGCCCGGGCAACCTCCGCGTCGACCACGTGCTGCCGTCGAAGCGGCTCCGGGTCTGCGGCGCCGGGGTCTTCTGGCCGTCGTCGGACGACCCGCTGTCGCGGCTGACCGGCGTCTACGACCCGCAGTTCACCAACGGGTTCCCCAGCTCCGACCACCGGATGGTGTGGGTGGACATCGCACTGCAGGGCAGGCACCACCGCTGACCCGCGCCGTCCGGGGGGCTGCTCAGCGATCGACGCGGGCGGCCTCCCGGCGGAGGGTGAGCCCCTGCCGCAGCAGCCCGGCGGCGAGCACCGCGCCGACGCCCTCCCCTGCGCGCAGCCGCAGGTCCAGCAGCGGCTCGACGCCGAGCGCGTGCAGCACCAGCTCGTGCCCGCGCTCCCGGCTGCGCTGCCCGGCCACCAGCGCCGACTGCGCGGCCGGCTCCAGCCCGACGGCGACCAGCGCGGCCACCGAGGTGGCGAACCCGTCGACGACGACGACCGCCCCGGCCTCCGCGGCGCCCAGCACCGCGCCGGCGAGGACGGCGAACTCCGGGCCGCCCAGCTCGGCCAGCGCGGTGAGCGGGTCGAGCCGTGCGCCGGCCCGGTCCAGCGCGGCGCCGACCACGGCGCGTTTGCGCTCGACCATCGCCGAGTCCGCGCCCGCACCCAGCCCGACGACGTCGCCCGGTTCCACGTGCAACAGCCCGCAGGCCAGTGCCGCCGCCACGGTGGTGTTGCCGACGCCGACCTCCCCGAGCGCGACCAGCCCGGTCGCCGCCCCGTGCTCGGCGCCCAGCCGGCGGCCGGCGGCCAGGAGTTCCGCGGCGTCGTCGGCGGTCAGCGCCGGGCCGGTCACCAGGTCGCCGCGCACCCCGGCCGGCCGGACGTCGAGCGCCCCGGGCACCGCGGTTCCCTGCACCCCGGCGTCCACGACCACGACGTCCAGGCCGGCCGAGCGCGCGGCGGTCGCCCCCAGCGCCTGCCCGGCGACGGCGGCCGCGGCGATGTCCCGGGTGGTGGCCACGGGGAACGCGGAGATCCCGGAGCCGGTGACGGGGTGGTCGGCGGCGGCGAGCAGCAGGGTGCCGCCGGTCAGCCCGGTGCGGCCCAGCGCGACGACCCGGTCGACCGCCCGGTCGAGCACGCCCAGCGAGCCGGGCGGGGTGAGCAGCCGGTCGGCCTGGTCACGTGCGCCGACCACGGCGGCCGGCGCCGGGCTGCGCAGCCGGTTCGGCGGGGGAGCGGCGTCGGCGTCCGGCCAGCGGTCGGTGAGGACCACGTCGTCCAAGGGCTGCCGGCGCGACCAGCCGGCCCGCTCCAACCCCGGCGCGGGCGGCCGCTCGTCGGGCCAGCCCAGGCACAGCCAGCCGAGGGTGACCACGCCCTCGGGCAGGCCGAGCAGCTCGCCGAGCTCCTCGGGGCGGAACAGCGTCACCCAGCCCAGGCCCAGCCCCTCCGCGCGGGCGGCCAGCCACAGGTTCTGGATCGCGGTGGCGCAGCTCCACAGGTCGGCGTCGGGGAAGGTGGCCCGGCCGAGCACCCCGGCCGCCGGGGTACGACGGTCGCAGCAGACGACGACGCCCAGCGGCGCCTCACGCACGCCCTCCAGCTGCAGGTCCAGCAGCCGGGCGCCGGCCTCGGGCTCCAGCTGCGCGGCCTGGCGGAGCCGCTCCCGGTCGGTGAGCACGGCGGCCCGGTCGCGGATCGCCGGGTCGCGGACGACGACGAACCGCCACGGCTGGCTGTGGCCCACCGACGGCGCCTGGTGGGCGGCGGTGAGCACCCGGGTGAGCACCGCGTCGGGCACGGGATCGGGCCGGTAGCGGCGGACGTCGCGCCGGGCGCCGATGGTGCGGTACAGCCCGGACCGGTCGGCCTCGGGGAGCGCCCAGCCGGTCGGGTCGGCGGCGCGCTCGGAGGCGGCGGTGCCGTCGCCGATCAGCGGCACCGGCCGAGGCCAGGTCATCGCTCGACCTGCTGCAGGCCATCCCGTCGCTCGACTGCGTCGAGGAAGTGCCGCACGGTCTCCAGGAAGACCTCGGGCTGCTCGGAGTGCACCCAGTGCCCGGCGTTCTTCACCCGCACCAACCGGGTGGCGGGGAAGAGCTCGTCCATCCGCGGCCGGTCGGAGTCCAGCACGTAGTGCGAGTTCCCCCCGGCGATCCACAGCACGGGGCCGTCGTAGGTCGCTCCCGGCTCGGGCTCGGGGAAGCGCCGCAGCTCACCCAGGTCGCGGGCGAGGGTCTCCAGGTTCAGCCGCCACTTCCAGCCCTCCTGCCCGTCGCGGACCAGGCTCTGCAGCAGGAAGCCCCGGACCATCGTGCTGGGCACCGCCTCGCGCAGCGCCCGGTCCGCGTCCTCCCGGGTCTCCAGCGCATCGACGTCGACCGCCTGCATCGCGGCGATGAACGCGGCGAACGGCGAGGCCTCCTCGTCCGGGTCGTCGGTGCGCCCGCCGGTCTCCGGGTAGTCGACCGGCGCGATGTCGACGACGACGAGCGCGCGCAGCAGCTCCGGCCAGCGCAGCGCCAGCTGCATGGCCACCTTGCCGCCCATGGAGTGCCCGACCAGGGTGACCGGCTCGCCGAGCAGGGCGAGCTCGGCGGCGACGAACTCGGCCATGTCGCCGTAGTCGACCCGGTCGGTCCACGGCGAGTGCCCGTGGTTGGGCAGGTCGAGCAGGGTGACCCGATGGCCGTCGTCGGCCAGGGCCTTGGCGATCGTGGTCCAGTTGCGCCCCTGGCCGAAGAGGCCGTGCACGAAGACCACCCGGGGCCCGGTGTCGCCGAGCGTGCGGGCCGCCAGCCGGTTCGGGTCGGTCATGCCCCTCATCCCACCAGACCCGATGTCGCTGCCGGCCACCGTCGGTACCCACGCCTACCGTCGACCCGCTCACCGCACCGCCTTCTCCGAGGAGATCCCCGTGCCCGGACGCCGCCGGCGTGCCACCCGCTCGTCCACCAGCACCACCGCCCGGACGACGACCACCCGGAAGGCCACCCCCACGCGGAAGGCGGCCCCGGCCCGCACGGCGGCCGCCCGGAAGGCAGCCCCGAAGAAGGCAGCGCCGGAGCTGCCGGTGGCCGGGCCGGGGGAGCGGGTGTGGGTGCTCGCCGTCCCCTTCCGGGCTCCCGCGCCGGGGGCGAGCTGGCACGCCGGGCTGTCGGCGCACGTGTACGTCGGCGCCGCGCTGCCCGCGGCGCTGCAGCCCTACGACCCGCCGCCGCACAGCCTGGAGCGGTACCTGGAGGACGAGCTCAACACCGTCCCCCGCCCGCTGCCGGCCGCCCGGCCGATGACCCCGCGGGAGCAGCAGGTCACCGGCGCGGGCGTGATCGCGGCGCACGCGGCCGCCGGCGGGCGGATGTTCCTGCTCGGCGACGACCCCGGGGTGGGGAAGACCGGCACCGCCGTCCTCGCCGTCCAGCGGATCGCCGAGCAGCGCGCGGCCACCCCGCGCCCGGTGCGGCGGGTGCTGGTCGTCGCCGACCGCCCGGCGGCGATCACCGTGCCGCACTGGGCGCGCTCCATCGGCGGGTTCGGGGGCGCCGCACCTGACGGGCAGGGCCTGCGCTGGTGCGTGACCACCTGGGACCGGCTGGGCAAGGTGGCCGCCGCGACGAAGGCCACCGGGCACGGCTTCGACGTCGTCGTCGCCGACGAGGCGCACATGGTCCGGCACACGACGACCCAGCGGTGGAAGCACTGGAAGGCGGTCTCCGGCAGCGGCCGGGTCAAGGACGCACCCTTCGTGCTGCTCGCGACGGCGACGCCGGCGCACACCCCGCTCGAGCTCCCCTACCTGGCGCCGCACTTCGCCACGCTGCACGGCGAGCCGCTGCGGGAGTGGGCCGATCTCCCTGCCCGGCTCGCCGCGCACGGGTTCCACGTGGAACGTGGCCGCTACGGCTGGGCGTGGACCGAGGACGCCGACGAGCGCCGTGCCGACCTCGCCCGGCTGCGCAGCTGGCTGGCCGACACCGACCCGCCGGCCACCCTGCACCGGCCCGCGCCCTGGGGGCCGGTGTCGGTCACCGGCACCCCGGTCCAGCTGACCCCGGCCGAGCGCGCGCAGTACGAGGCGGAGTGGTCAGAGTTCCGCGCCGAGATGCAGCTGGCCCGCCGGAAGCGGGAGACCGCCCGCGGCCGGGCGGCGCTGCTGCGCTTCCGGCAGAAGGCCGGGCTGATCCGGGCCGCGGCCACCGTCGACTGGGTAACGGCGCAGGTGGAGGCCGGGCGGCAGGTCGCCGTGTCGGTCGAGTTCGTGGAGACCGCCGCCGACCCGATCCGCGAGGCGCTGCTGGACGGCGGGATCGCCGTCGCCGGGATCTACGGCCGCGACCGGTTCGACGTCGAGGCCGAGCGGTTGCGGTTCCAGACCGGTGAGGCGCCGGTGTGCGTGTTCACCGTGACCGCCTCGATCAGCCTGCACGCCGGTGAGCAGCTGCCCGGCGGCCTCGTCGCCTCGACCACCCCGCGGGTCGGGCTGTTCCACCAGCCGCGGTTCTCCGGCATCGCGGCCCGGCAGGTCACCGGCCGCACGCACCGCGACCACCAGGTGTCGCCGTGGCGGGTCGCGTTCGCCGCCGACACCGTCGAGGAGGACGTCGCCCGGGTCATGGTCGAGCGCCTGGCGGTCACCGGGTCCACCGCGGGCGGGGACACCGCCGGGCTGCAGCAGATCGCCGAGCTGCTGGACGCCGACTGGCTGCCCGCTGCCTCGCTGACCGGTGGTGATTGATCCCCGTCAGCGGGTGATCTGCCAGGCGTCCCGCACCTGGGCGGCGCTGAGCACCGTGCCGTAGATGCTCACGTGCGCCAGCGACCCGGCGAAGTACCTGCTCGTGGGAGCCGACGGCCAGGTGTTCAGGTTGTCGAAGCCGATCCGCCAGAACCCGGTGAAGGGCTCCGCCCCCGTCGCCGAGCCCCTCGCGACCTGGGCACCGTCCACGTAGAGGCGCAGCCCGTCGCCGGCGGAGAAGGTCGCGGTCACCAGGTGCCACGCACCGTCGTTGTACGCCCGCGGACTGGTCACCGTGCTGATCGAGCCGTTGTAGACGCCGAAGACGAGCTGCCCGCTGTCGGTCATGTAGACGTGCCGGTCGTAGCTGCTGGACAGGTCGCCGTTCGTACCGTTGCCGAAGCCGATCAGCTTGCCGCCTCCGCCGGTCGTGGTCTGGAACCACAGCTGCAGCGAGAACGTCTGCGGGCCGGGCACGGCCTGGGTGCTGTAGATCCTGGCGCTCCTGCCGTCGAAGACGATCGCCCGGTCGTCCCCCGCTCCGCACGGCGGGCCGCTCGCGGTCGACGCGACGTTGCCGGCGTAGGTGCCGTTGCCCGCGGTCCGGGCCGCACCGGTGTTGCTCGCGACGTTGCCCCGGGTCTCCTGGAGGCGGAAGTACTGCGCGGCGTTGGCCCCGCCGGCGACATCCGTGCAGTTCCAGGCGGCCGCGATCGGCACGGTCAGTCGCGGGGTGGACGCGGTGTCGCTGAAACCCGCGGTGGCGCCGGGCAGCGAGACGGTGAGCACCACGGCGGCGGTGAGCACGGTGCCCCGGCGCAGGACGCGGGCCGGTGATCGCCGGACGCCGCCCCAGCCGGGTCGCTTCCCGTCGTCGGTCCGCTCGGCCGGTGGTCCGGCCGGAGGGGCGTCGTCGGGACGGCGGTGGGCCACGGCGAGCGCCAGCAGCGCGGCCAGCGCGACGGCCGTGCCGACCAGCGGCCAGACCCGCCGCTCGGCGAACCAGACGGCCGGCTCGCCGACGAGCGGCAGGCGCAACGCGACCGCCCCGTGGACGTCGGCCGGATCGACCAGGGAGCCATCGGCCCGGGGGTTGGCGTCGCCCTTCAGCTGCAGCCCGCCGGACTCCACGGCGACCAGTCGGTGCAGCCGCAGCTGACCGGGCAGGTCCGGGTCGTCCACGAGCACGACCGAGCCGGGCTCCAGCGCGGCGGTGGCGACCGGGCGGACCACGGCGACGTCGCCAGGGGAGAAGGTGGGCTCCATCGAGCCGGACATCACCACGCTGGACTGCCAGCCGACGAGGGCGGGGAGCACCGAGGCCGCCAGCAGCAGCGCCAGGGCACCGAGCGCGATGCGGCTCAGCGTGCTCAGGACGAGCGCGGTCCAGCCCTGCCGCCAGGTGGTGCTGCTCATCGCTGCTGCGCCTCCCAGGCGAAGATGACGCTGGCCGAGGCGCCCTTGACGCTGGTCGGCGCGTCCGCGGACAGCGCGAAGCTCACCCGGTAGGTCCGGCGCTCGGGCGCGGCGCCGCCGGCGGTGTCCCAGGGCAGGACGCCGTCGGCGTAGGTGGTGGGGAACCGGGCCAGCGTCGTCGCGAGCGGCGCGGTGAGGGCGGTGAAGCCGGCGCAGTCGTCGTTGACGCCGCCACCGGTCCCGGCGGTCCAGCTGAAGTCCAGGGCGTCGGTCAACCCGGGGACCGTGGCCGTCCGCTGCTGCACGTACAGGCGCACCTGTGCCGGCTCGGAGCCGGTGGAGGTCACGGTGATGCACTCGGTGTAGGTGACCCCCGGGCGCAGCGCGGGCAGGGTGACCGTGCCCAGGCCCTCGATCTCGTTGGTCACCGCGACCGTGCCGGTGCTGACGCCGGCGGCCAACGACGGGGTGGTGGCGGTGAACCCGGCGTACGCGGCCTGCCACACCAGCGCGGCAGCGACGACGAGCGCGCCGGCCGAGGACACGACGATCCCGCGTCGCGTCGCGCGACGGGTGGGACGGCGGAGGGTCACCCTCGTCATGCCTGGCTCTCCGGGGATCCGGGGGAGTCGGCCGCGCCGGCCACCTCCTGCAGCCCTCGACGCTAGGACCGGGCGGCCCGACCCGGGAAGACTCCTGGTGACCGTGCCACTCCACTGGGTGACTGGATGTGGGAGGTGCGACTCAGGGCCGGGCGAGCCGGTCACGCTGGGTGGTCCGACGCCGCCGAGCTCAGCGCTGCGGGGCCACCAGCCGCATCGGCAGGTGCAGGATGCCGTCCTCGTCGTAGTCCGGGCCCGACCGGCGGAAGCCGAAGCGCTCGTACCAGCTCTCCAGGTACGCCTGGGCGCCGATGTCGACGGTGCGGCCCGCGCACAGCTCGAGACCGCGGCGGATCAGCGCCGCGGACAGCCCCCGACCTCGCGCGCCCACGGCGGTGGCCACCCGGCCGATGGCGCGGTCCTCGCCGTTGTGCAGCACCCGGATCGTGGCCAGCACCGTGCCGTCGTCGTCGGCGAACCAGAGGTGCTCGGTGGTCGGCTCGGTGTCCCGGCCGTCGAGCTCGGGGTACGGGCAGGCCTGCTCCACGACGAACACGTCGACCCGCAGCCGCAGGATGCCGTACAGCTCGGCCGGGGTCAGCTCGGCGAACGGCGCCTGGCGGAGGCGGGGCGAACCGGTCACCCGTGCATCGGTCACCGCGTCATCGTCGCAACCGATCAGGCCGCCGCCCGCCGCAGGTGGTCGCGGTGGGCCAGCAGCGCCCAGACGACGTGGCCGAGGTCCATCCGTTCCCCGCCGGCCGGCAGGGCGTCCGGGAGCGGGCCGTCCGGGACCAGGGAGAGCAGCGACCGGGCCGGCCCGGTCCCCTCGACGGGCAGGCCGGCCTCGAACGCGGCATCGGCCGGGGCCCAGATCCGCTGCCCCGCCCGGTTGTGGGCGACCAGCTGCCGGCCCCGGCGGTCCAGCACGATGTCCTCGTCGTGCACCAGTCCGTGGTCGACGTCGCAGAGCAGCACCATCGCGGACACGTCGGTGCGACCGCCCAGCCGCCACGGGGTCAGGTGGTGGGCGTGCAGCCGCTCGATCCGGGTCTCGGTGCAGCCCGGCCGCGCGCAGCCGCCGTCCCGGGCCAGCAACGCCCGCCGCTGGGCCCGGGTCGCCAACCGCCGGCGGCGGCCCAGTGCGAGCGGCTGGCCGTGCCGTTCGACGATGACCGTCAGCGACGCCTCGCACGCCATCCGCCGCACCTGGGCAGGGGAGAGGGCCGGGCCGCCCTCCAGGTGCGCCCGTCCGGCCGCGGCGTCGTCGGCGAGCACGTCGGCGTCCACGTGCACCACCACCTCCCGGCGTGGCGGGTCGCCGGCTCGACGTCCGCTGTCGGCGGCGACCTCGGCCAGCTGGGCCAGCGCGCGGCAGCGGCGGGCGCTCATCCGTTCCCGCGGGAACATTTCGGGATCGGCCGTGCGGTCGGCCGTGCGGTCGGACGGGGCGTCGGCCGCAGCCGCCCTGGTCGCGGCGGCGCGTTCCCGGCGCGCATCCCGCTCGGCCAGTGACTCGACCGCCACCAGCAGCGCCGCGCCGGACTCGCCGTCCATCCGGACCTGCAGCACGAGCATGCCGTCGGCGTCCCAGTGCCACCGGAAGGAACGCTGCTCGGCGACCCGCCCCTCGTCGACGGCGTCCGACCGTCGCCAGGCGCGCACCACCCGCTCCACCTGGGACGCCGTGGCGTGCCGCGCCAGTTCGACCAGTTCGACCTCCGTGGCGGCGTCGGCCACCCGGGTGATCGCCCGCACCTTCGAGTACGACAGCCGACCGGCGGCGAACGCCTCTGCCGTCACCGGCAGTGGACCCAGCGCCCGGGCGACCCGGACGTGCTCCCGTGCGGCGCCCGGGCTCATGCCGCACTGCCAGGCGAGCCAGTGCGCACAGCTCTGCACCCCGGCCTCGCCCCAGCCTCCGCGGGCGTCGAACTCCGCGACCAGCCGCAGCCAGGCAGCCGTCGCCGCCGCGAGCCGCACCGCCCCGGACCGGATCTCCCGGGCCAGCTCCTCGACCGACCGCTGCTCCGCCACGTCCTGCACCGCTCCGACTGCACCCATGACGCGATGCTGCCGAGGGGGTACGACAGAACTGCAGCTCAGCGGCCCGCCGGCGTTCCCGCGGGAACGCCGGCGACTCGATCGCGGGGCGGCCCTCAGTCGCGCGCCGGCCCGGTACCGCTCGGCGTCCGCGGGACGGCGCACCTTGGTGTCCAGCTGGGCCTGGGTCAGCGCGGCGGTCCGCTCGGCGACCTTCTCCTTGCCGGCGTCGATCTCCGCGTCGATCTCGGCCTGCTTGAGCTGCAGCTGCCGCTGGGCCACCGCGATCGCCTCGTCGGCCAGCAGCTGCTCCTGCTGGGCGGTCTCCCGGGCGCGCGCCTCGGCGATGCTCTCCTCCTTGAGCACCCGGCGGCCCAGGTCGGCCCAGGTCGGCCCAGGTAACTGCCCTCGGCCTGGATGTCCGGCAGCTGGAAGGTGTCCAGCACCAGCCCCTGGCCGGTCAGCGAGGACTCCGCCGGTGTTAGCGTCGATGTCCTGACACGGGGTGTCCCGCCCGGGACTGAGATCACACCCGTCGAACCTGCTCCAGTTCGCACTGGCGAAGGGATGTCACCGCGTGGACGCCACCTCCCTGCGCACCGCCCGTGAGGCGCTGCGCGACACCGCACCCCTGGTGCACTGCCTCACCAACACCGTGGTGCAGACGATCACCGCGAACGCGCTGCTCGCCGTGGGCGCGGCCCCGGCGATGGTCGACGACCCGGCCGAGGCCGGCGAGTTCGCCGCCGTCGCCTCCGCGGTGCTGATCAACGTCGGCACCGTCTCCCAGCGGACCGCCGACGCGATGCGCCTGGCCGCTCGTGCCGCGGGCGAGGCGGGGACCCCGTGGGTGCTCGACCCGGTCGCCGTCGGGGGGCTCGGGTTCCGCACCGCCCTCGCCGCCGACCTGGTCGAGCTGCGGCCCACGGTCGTCCGCGGCAACGCCTCCGAGGTGCTCGCCCTGGCCGGCGCCGGGGCCGGCGGACGCGGTGTCGACAGCACCGCCGCCCCCGACGACGCCGTGGAGATCGCCGCCTCCCTGGCCCGGCGCACCGGCGGGGTGGTGGCGGTCAGCGGTCCGGTCGACGTCGTCACCGACGGTGAGCGCACGCTGCGCGTCGGCGGCGGCTCGGTCCTGCTCACCCGCACCACCGGCGCCGGGTGCGCGCTGGGCGCGCTGACCGCCGCCTACGTCGCCGCCACCGGCGACCCGCTGCTGGGCGCCGTCGCCGCCCACGCGCACGTGGCGCTGGCCGCCGAGGTCGCCGCCGACCTCGCCGACGGGCCGGGCACCTTCGCCCCGCAGTGGCTCGACGCGCTCGACGCCCTCGACGGCGAGGCGCTCACCCGCGCCGACGTCCGCGCCGCCTGATGCGACGCGCCTTCGACCCCACGCTCTACCTGGTCACCGACACCCTGCTGTGCGCGCCGCGATCGGTGCCGGAGGTGGTCGCCGCCGCGGTGGCCGGAGGGGTCACCGCCGTCCAGGTGCGGGACAAGACCGCGGGCCGGCGAGACCTGCTCGCGCTCACCCGCGCCGTCCAGGCGGTGCTCGCCCCCACCCCGGGGGTGCGGCTGTTCGTGAACGACGCCGTCGACGTCGCGCTGCTCGCCGGCGCCGACGGGGTGCACGTCGGCCAGGACGACCTGCCGGCCGGCGAGGTGCGCACCCTGCTCGGCCCCGACGCCCTGGTCGGGGTCTCGGTGGGGGACGACGCCGACCTGGACGGGGTGCTGGCCCTGCCGCCGGGCACGGTCGACGTGGTGGGGCTCAGCCCGGTGTGGGCCACCCCGACCAAGCCCGACGCCGGCCCGGGGCTCGGGCTGACCGGCGCCCGGTCGCTGGCCGCCCGGGCGCACGCCGGCGGGATCGCCGCTGTCGCGATCGGCGGCATCTCCGCCGCCAACGCCGCCGAGGTGCGGGCGACCGGCGTCGACGGCGTCTGCGTCGTCTCGGGCATCTGCGCCGCCCCCGATCCCGCCGCCGCCGCCCGTGAGCTGCGGGCCGCGCTGACCCAGGAGCTGATCGACCGATGACCGCCGCCGTCGCCCTCACCGTCGCCGGCTCCGACCCCAGCGGCGGCGCCGGCATCCAGGCCGACCTGAAGACGTTCAGCGCGCTGGGCGCCTACGGCACCGCGGTGCTGACCGCGCTCACCGCGCAGAACACCCGCGGTGTCACCGGCGTGCACGGCGTCCCGGCGGAGTTCGTCGGGGAGCAGCTGCGCACCCTGTTCGCCGACGTGACGGTGCACGCCACCAAGCTCGGCATGCTGGGCACCGCCGAGGTGGTCCGCGAGGTGGCCGCCGCGCTGGCCGGCCGGCCGGGCGGCCCGGTGGTCTGCGACCCGGTGATGGTGGCGACCAGCGGTGACCGGCTGATCTCCGAGGAGGCGGTCGCGGCCGTGCGCGCCGACCTGCTGCCGGTCAGCGACCTGATCACCCCGAACGTGCCCGAGGCCGCCGCACTGCTGGACGTCGCCCCGGCCACGACCGTCGACGAGCTGCCCGACCAGGCCCGGGCGCTGCTGGCCCTCGGCCCGGCCGTGGTGCTGCTCAAGGGCGGGCACCTGGGCGGGGACGACAGCGTCGACGTGCTGGTCACCGCTGATCGCGTGGTGGAGACCCGGCGGCCCCGCATCGAGACGACGTCGACGCACGGCACCGGGTGCACGCTCTCCTCCGCGCTGGCCGCGCTGGCCGCCCGCGAACGGCAGGCGGGGCGGCCGGTGGACTGGGCGCCGCTGGTCGAGCAGGCGCGGGACTACCTGCAGGCCGCCCTGGCCGCCGGGGATGCGCTGAGGATCGGCTCCGGGCACGGCCCGGTGCACCACTTCGCCGGCTGGTGGTGAGCGCTCAGCTCTCCGCGTCGAGCACCTGGCGCAGCAGCCGGGCGGCCATCTGGTCGCCGCCCTCGGCCCCGCGCAGCAGCTGCTCGATGGCGCCGTCGACGTCGCCCTGCTCCAGCAGCAGCACGCCCAGGTCGTGGTGGCAGTGCAGGTCACCGGCGTCGATGCCCGCCCGGTAGGCGGCCGCGGCCGCGACCGGGTGGTCGAACTCCTCGGCGAGCAGGCTGCCCAGCGGCCGCCAGCTCTCCTCCTCGCTGCGCAGCGCCCCGGCCTCGAGCACGCTGCGCGCCTCGTCCAGCCGGCCGGCGGTGCGCAGCAGGTCGGCCAGGTCGACCCGGGTGGAGGGGTGCCGGTCGACCCCGGCCCGCAGCTCGCCCTCCAGCGCAGGGTCCCGCGTCTCGTCCCACCGCCAGCAGGCGAGCACCGCCCGCGCGTGGGCGTCCCCGGCGTCGACGGCCCGCTGCAGCCACGCCTGCGCCTCGGACAGGTCGCCCTCCTCGCGCAGCGACCAGGCGAGGTGGACGGCCGCGTCGGGGTCACCCAGCTCCGCGCCGCGGCGGAACGTGGCCCGGGCCTCCTCGCGCTGCCCCTGCTCCAGCTGGGCGGTGCCGAGGGTGGCCCAGGCGGCGCGGTCACCCGCGGCCAGCGCCTCCCGCGCGGCCTCCTCGGCGTCGGCCCACCGTTCCACGTGCAACAAGGCGATCGCCAGGTTGAGCCAGGCGTCGTCCTCACCGTCGGCCGCGGCCCGCTGGTAGGCGTGCGCCGCCTCGTCCCAGCGGCGCAGCTCGGCCAGGCTGTTGCCCAGGTTGAACCAGGCCAGCGCCGAGCCGCGCGCGGCGGCCCGGCCGAACGCGACCACCGCGGCTGCGTGGTCCCCGGCCTTGGCCAGGTCGCAGCCACGGTTGATGAGGTCGTCGATCTCGGCCTCCGCCGCGCCGTCCCGGGTCATGCGGGCAGTCTGGGGTGGCTGCGCACGGCCCGTCGACGGCTGCGCACGCGGACTGACCAGTCCGGGGGAGCCTGCAGGGGTGGGCCGTCTCAGCCGGTCCAGTCCGGTGGCTCGCCGGGGGCGAGGTCCGGGTCGTCGGCGGCCAGGGTGCGGACCGGCCCGGGCGCCGTGCGCGGCCCCTCGAAGCGGACGGTCACCCGGTTCAGCCCGCTGCCCCACACCCACCCCGCGCCCAGCTCGGCGTGGACGACGTCCTGACCGGGGTACCAGGCGGTCACCGACGGACCGGGGGCCGGATCGGCCGGCACCGGCTCGACCGGCTCCTCCGTGCTCACCACCGCACCGGTGTCCTGCTCGGCGAACAGGTCGCCCTGCACGAACGTCGACAATCCGGAGACGCCGACGCCGAGCAGCCGCAGCCCACCGCTGCGGTCGACCCCGGCGAGCAGCCGGTGGGCGACCTCGGCGATCTGCCGGGGGGCGTCGACCGGGTGCGGCAGGGTCTGCGAGCGGGTCATGGTGGTGAAGTCGTAGCGGCGCACCTTGAGCGTCACCGTGCGCCCCGAGGTGCCCGAGCGCTGGAGCCGGGTGCCCACCCGCACCGCGAGCGCCTCGATCTCCGCGGCCAGCCGCGCCGGGTCGGTCAGGTCGCGGGCGAAGGTCTCCTCCGCGCTGACCGACTTCGCCTCCCGGTCGGGCACCACCGGACGGTCGTCGTCGGCGCGGGCCAGCCGGTGGAGGCCGCTGCCGTGCGCCTGGCCCACCAGGCTGGTCAGGTCGACCAGCGACAGCCGGTGCAGCTCCCCGACGGTGGTGACCTTGATGCTGGCCAGCCGCTCGGCGGTGGCCGGGCCGACCCCACCCAGGCTGCGCACCGGCAGCGGGTGCAGCACCTCCAGTTCGGAGCCGGGCGGGACGACGGTGAGCCCGTTCGGTTTGTCCAGCTCGGAGCCGATCTTCGCCAGCGACTTGGACGTGGCCACGCCGACCGAGCCGGTGACGCCGCCGGTGGCCGCGGCGATGCGCTCCTTCAGGTCGCGGGCCAGCGCGGTGACACCGGCGACGGACAGGTCGTGCCCGCCGGCGGCCAGGTCGACGTAGGCCTCGTCGATGGAGACCGGCTCCACCAGCGGGGAGAGCTCGCGCAGCAGGCCCATGACCACCTCCGACGTGCGCCGGTAGGCGGCGAACCGGCCGCCGAGGAACGCGGTGCCGGGCGGGCAGAGCCGGCGGGCCTCCGCGGTGGACATGGCGCTGCGGGCGCCGAACGCCCGGGCCTCGTAGGAGGCGGTGGCGACGACGCCGCGGCCGCCGGTGCCGCCGACGACGACGGGACGACCACGCAACGAGGGCTTGTCACGCTGCTCGACGGCGGCGAAGAAGGCGTCGAGGTCCAGGTGCATGATGCTCGGCTCGCGCCGCACGCCGTCGGTCCCCCTCTCGCCTCCCGGGAACACGCCGGGCCGCCGCGGGGCTGCTCCCCCGGGGGATCCATCATCTCCCCGACCGACCGAGCACGAGGAGCGACGAGGGCATGACCGAGCAGAGCCAGTGGGTGCAGATCACGCAGGCCGACCCGGAGCACTCGGCGCGGTACGCCGAGCGGTTCCGGGTGATGGCCGCCCAGGGCGCCGACCTGGCCGGCGAGGCGCGGCTGGTCGACGCGTTCCTGCCACGCGGCGCGCGGGTGCTCGACGCCGGCTGCGGCCCGGGCCGGGTGGGCGCCTTCCTCGCCGCGGAAGGGCACGACGTGGTCGGGGTGGACGTCGACCCGGTGCTGATCGCCGCCGCCGAGGCCGACCACCCGGGCCCCCGGTGGCTGGTCGGCGACCTCGCCGAGCTGGACCTGCCCGACCGCTTCGACGGCATCGTCTGCGCCGGGAACGTGATGGCGTTCCTGGCGCCCAGCACCCGGCGCACGGTGCTGGAGCGCTTCGCCGCCCACCTCGCCGACGGCGGTCGCGCGGCGATCGGTTTCGGCGCCGGCCGGGGCTACGACTTCGCCGAGTTCCTGGACGACGTCCGGGCCGCCGGGCTGGTGCCCGACCTGCTGCTGTCCACCTGGGACCTGCGGCCGTTCACGCCGGAGTCGGACTTCCTGGTCGCAGTGCTGCGGACGAGGTAGGACGGCGGCATGACCCACCTGCCCGACCCGGCCACGTTCTCCCGCCGGGGTGATCAGCCCAGCGCCGGGCGCACCCGGTTCGTCGCCACCGGAGCGCAGACGCGCGGGGACTTCGGGCTGTTCGAGGTCACCATGCCGCCCGGGGGCAGCGGGCCGGGGCCGCACCTGCATCGCACCTTCAGCGAGGCGTTCCACGTGCTGGAGGGCTCGCTGGCGGTGCTGGCGAACGGGGAGTGGACGACCGCGCACGCCGGCGACCTGCTGTACGTGCCGCGCTCGGGGGTGCACGCCTTCCGGTCGGCCGGCCCCGACGTCGGCGCGCGGTTCCTCATCCTGTTCACCCCGGGCATCCCGCGCGAGGACTACTTCACCGGGCTGCTGGAGCTGCACGCCGGCGGTCGCACGCCCAGCACCGAGGAGGTCGACGCCTTCGCCCTGCGGCACGACCAGCTCAACCTGCGCGACTGACCGGCGTGCCGCTGCTCACCGTCGGCCACGGGCCCGACGACCGCACCCGCCTGGGCGACCGGCTGCGGGCCGCCGGGATCGTCGAGCTGGTCGACGTGCGGCGCTTCCCCGGCAGCCGGGTGAACCCCGACGTCCGGCGGGAGGCGCTGGCGGCCTGGCTGCCGGAGCGGGGCGTGGCCTACCGCTGGGAGCCGCGGCTGGGCGGCCGGCGGCGGCTGCCCCCGGGCGAGCCGGTGGTCGACGACTGGTGGACGGTGGCGCAGTTCGCCGCCTACGCCGCGCACACCCGGACGGCGGAGTTCGCGACCGCGCTGGACGAGGTGCTCACCGCCGCCGGGGAGCGGGTCGTCGCGGTGATGTGCAGCGAGAACGTGTGGTGGCGCTGCCACCGGCGGCTGATCGCCGACGTCGCCGTCCTGGCGCACGGGACGCCGGTGCACCACCTGATGCCCGACGGCCGGCTGGCCCCGCACCGGCCGGCCGAGGGCGCGGTGCTCGGGGACGACGGCGCGGTGCGCTGGCCGGCCCGGTCCTGACCGGGCCGGCCGGGGGTCAGCCCTGGCGACCCCGCCCGTTGCCGTTGCCGTTGCCGTTGCCGGCTTGGTCGACGGCGGCCGGCTGCGGAGCCACCTCGGCGGTGTCCTCGCTCCGGGCCGGCGCGAGTGCAGGAAGGGGAGCCGGCGCCGGGCGGTTCGCGCCGCCGTTCTGCCGGGCGGCCGAGGAGACGGCCCGGCCGTGCTCGCGCCCGGACTCGAAGCTCTGGTGGGCCACCTCGGACACCGCTTGACCGTGGTTCTGCGACGTCTCGGTGTCCGGGACCTTGTCGGTGACGGGTTCGGGAACGACGGGCTCGTCGACGACCGGCTCGTCGACGACGGGCTCGTCGGCGACCGGCTCCTCGGCGACCGGCTCGGTGACCGGGGACTCCTCCTCTACCGGGGCCTCGGTGGTGGAGGCATCGGTGCTGACTGCCTCGACCGTCGTGTCCGGCGCGGTCACCGACGTGCTCTCCGAGGCGGACTGCACCACCTGGGTGGTGGCGGCCGCACCTCCACCGGCGACCACGACGGCGGCGGCGCCCGCGGTGAGCTTCACACCCAGGCCCGCCGAGGCGACCTTGGCGAGCAGGGCAGGAACCAGTCCGAGCATGGGGCACTCCTCATCGAGAACAAACGTTCTCGGAAGTGATCGGCAGCTGCGGCGGCACCTTGAGGTCGATCACCCGATCGGCTGACCGTGGCACCGTGCCCGGAGGGTCAGCGGTACCAGACGGACACCCGCCCGTCACGGACCGAGATCCCACCACCGACGAACGGCTGGCTCACCAGCCCGTTGCGGACGGTCATGGCGCCCGCCGGGTAGGACAGCCGGCCCCGCTCCCAGCTCTGTGCGGCCCACGCGTCCCGGATGGGCCCGGAGACGAAGTTGACGATCGCTCGGTAGCCGTTCGTGATCGGGCCACCCGCGTAGGCCGACCCGCCCTGGAAGTGCTGGCCACAGCCGCCGTCGCGCAGACCGCAGAACACCGCGGAGGTCGGGTAGCCCATGCCGCCGCGCTCGTAGCCCTGCTTCGACCACGCGTCGACGATCGCCTTCGGGATCACGTACGTCCCGGCCGGCGAGGAGTAGATGGACCCGCCGGTGTAGTGCTGGCCGCAGCCGCCGTCCTCGAGCCCGCAGAAGACGCCGGACAGCGGGTAGCCGAGGAAGCCGCGCTCCCAGCCCTGCCGGGCGTAGGCGTCCCGGAAGGCGCCCGGCACGACCAGCGGGGGCGCGCCGGGGGTCGGGTAGATCGACCCGCGCTGGAAGTGCTGCGCCGTCCCGGCGCCGATCGAGAAGGCCTCGCTGGTGGGCAGGCCGATGCCACGCTCCCAGCCCTGGGCGGCCCAGCGGTCGCGGATCCCGGCGGACACCGCGAACGCGCCGGCCGGGGAGGAGTAGATCAACCCACCCTGGAAGTGCTGCCCGCAGCCGCCGCCGGCCAGCCCGCAGAAGGTGTCCCTCGTCGGGTAGCCCAGCCAGCCGCGCTCCCACCCGCCGGCGCCCCAACGGTTGCGGACGACGCCGTTCAGGACGGCGACCGTCGGCGTCGCCGGGCTGGAGTAGACGCCGCCCTTCTGGAAGCGCTGCAGGCAGCCACCGTCCCGGAGGGTGCACTCCTGGTCCTGCAGGGGGTAGCCGAGCTTGCCCCGCTCCCAGCCGGCGCTCGACCAGATGCGGCGCACCGCGTCGGGGACGATGACCGCGGCGTCGGCGGGCGGGGACCAGTAGATCGAGCCACCCTGGAAGTGCTGGCCGCAGCCGTCATCCGGCAGGCCGCAGAAGGTGTCGCTGGTCGGGTAGCGCAGCGACCCGGCCTCCAGGCCGGCGTCGTACCAGGCGAGGAAGATGTCGGGGTCGGTCAGCGCCCGGGCGCCGGTGGCGGCGGACCAGACGATCTCGCCGTACTCGTACTCCTGGACGCAGCCGCCGCCGACCAGGGTGCAGTCCTCGGCGCCGAGCACGGCACCGAGCGGACCGCCCGCGCCGCCGGTCGCGGCGTACTTGGTGCTGATCGGCGTGGGACCGCTGGGCACGGGGACCGGATCGACCGCGGCGGCCCGGGCAGGGGCGACGTCGGTGGCCCAGCCGGCGCCGCGCTCGGCCGCCGTCGGCTCCTCCGCCGACGCCACCCCGGGCGCGCCGAGCAGCGCCGCCGCCGCGACCGCCGCGAGACCGACCGCCCGCACACGGCCACCGGGCCGCCGAACGGATCGACGCAGACCGAACACTGGAGCTCCCCGCTGTCCGGGCACGGGTGCACCTGTGTGCGCCGTGTGAGCGGGAAGGTAGTGCGCCCGGTGGCCGCGTAACCCCGACCGCCGGAGCCGCGGCGTGTCGCGTTCGTGCAGGTCAGTGGGGAGTCGTCAGTTCGCCATGTCGACGAAGCGGCTGTAATGGCCCTGGAAGGCGACGGTGACGTTCGCGGTGGGGCCGTTGCGGTGCTTGACCAGCATGATGTCGGCCTCGCCGGCCCGCGGGGACTCCTTCTCGTACATGTCCTCGCGGTGGATCATCATCACCATGTCGGCGTCCTGCTCGATCGAGCCGGACTCACGGAGGTCGGAGAGCATCGGCTTCTTGTCCTGACGCTGCTCGGAGCCACGGTTCAGCTGGCTCATCGCGATCACCGGGAGCTCGAGCTCCTTGGCCAGCAGCTTGAGCGCGCGGGAGAACTCCGAGACCTCCTGCTGGCGGCTCTCGACCTTCTTGCCCGAGGTCATCAGCTGCAGGTAGTCGATGACGATGAGCTTGAGGTCGTTGCGCTGCTTCAGCCGTCGCGCCTTGGCCCGGATCTCCATCATCGTCATGTTCGGTGAGTCGTCGATGTAGAGCGGGGCGTCGGCGATCTCGCCCATCCGGCGGGCCAGCTTCGACCAGTCCTCGTCCGACAGCGTGCCGGCGCGCATGTGGTGCAGCGGCACCTTCGCCTCGGCCGACAGCAGACGCATGGTGATCTCGTGCTTGCTCATCTCGAGCGAGAAGATCGCCGCGGGCAGGTGGTGCTTGACCGTCGCCGACCGGGCGATGTCCAGGCCCAGCGTCGAGTTGTGGGTAGGGATGAAGCTGCGCCCGGCCAGGAACAGGTGGTCATCAGCATCGACCTGGATGCAGCGCACCGGCACGCTGGAGATGGGGCGGACGTCGGTGATGAACCGGACGCCGCGAGCGGTGAAGGTGCGGACGCCGCGCTCCTTGTGCAGCAGCTTCTTGCGCTCCAGCCGGAAGACCTCGTCGTCGCTGGTGAAGGTCAAGGTGTAGCAGGTGGAGGACTCCGCCGTACGCCCCTTGACCGGCTTGCGCGACATCCGTACCCGGTGCCCGAGACCGGCGATGAGTTCCCGCGCGTCCTCGGCGAGTCGACGGCTGGTGACGGCGAACTGCACCACCCCGTTCGGCGCCACGGTGCCGTCGGTGTCCAGCAACCCGGCCAGCAGGGCCCGTCGCTGAGCCACCGAGGCCCGCAGGTAGCTGGTGGGGATGTGCTTGTTGCCCAGCAGGCCCAGACCTCGCAGGAGCGCAGTGACCGTGCCGTGGTCCTCCCGGCACGCCTGGCACTGCGCCAGCCCCGCCGACGGCCCGCCGCAGTCGGGGCACGTCGCCGTGCGGCCGACCCCGCCGCTGGCACGGAGCGCGCCGCCGCAGGTCTTGCCACAGGTCTGCACCTGCGACGTCCGCGGCACGAACAGCTCGCCGCACATCGGGCAGGGACGGGCGACCGGCCCCAGCCGCTCTGGCAGCTGGAGTGAGAACCGGCGGTCGACGTTGGTGGGCACCACGACCAGGCCGTCGGCCTCGATGTAGGCCGCGATCTCCGGGTCAGCGCTCGTGTAGTGCGCCGCGGCGGAGGTGCCGTCGCCCAGCCACACCCCGAGTGCGTACGGCGGCAGCGGCAGCTCCGCAGCCGGCAGCTCCAGCGGCGCGGCGTTGCGGACCGAGTGGTTGAGCCTGGCATCGGCCGTGGCGCACCGAACGGTGCGTGCGATCTGCTCCGTCGTCCGGACGGCGGCGACCTCCCGTGGCTCGCCACCCCGGACGCGCGCCTCCTGGGCCGCCCGGCGGCTCGCGCGGGTGTCGGTGAGCCACTGGTGCTGCGCGTCGGCGACGATCACCGAGCCGTCGGAGAAGTGGACCTCGTAGCAGGGGCGGCCGGTCATCACGTCCGTGGCGGCCACGACCGTGGTGGGACGGCCGTCCGAGCCGATCACCTGGTCGCCGACGGCGACCTCGCCCATCGTCGTCCAGCCAGAGGGCGTGGCGATGGGGGTGTCCAAGGCCAACGCCTTCCCCACGCCGGGGCGGGCGGCGATGACGACCATCTGGCCGGCCTGCAGGCCGTTGGTCAGCTCGTCGAGGTCGCGGATGCCGGTGGGCACGCCGCGGGCCGTGCCACCGCGCGAGGCGATCGCGTCCAGCTCGTCCATGGTGGGCTGCAGGACGTCCTCGAGGCGCGAGTAGTCCTCGCTCATCCGCTTCTCGGTGACGTCGTAGATCTCCTGCTGGGCGCGGTCGACGATGTCGTCGACGTCGCCCTTCCCGCCGGCCGCGCCGTAGCCCAGCTGCACCACCCGGGTGCCGGCCTCGACCAGCCGCCGGAGCACGGCCTGCTCGGCGACGATCGCCGCGTAGTACCCGGCGTTCGCCGCGGTCGGCGTGGAGGCGATCAGCGTGTGCAGGTAGACCGCGCCGCCCATCTTGGACAGCTGGTCGGTGCGGTTGAGCTCCGCGGCGACGGTGATCGCGTCGGCGGGCTCGCCGCGCCCGTAGAGGTCGAGGATGACGTCGAAGATGATCTGGTGCGCCGGGCGGTAGAAGTCCGGCCCGGCGAGGACCTCCACGACGTCGGCGATCGCGTCCTTGCTCATCAGCATGCCGCCGAGCACCGACTGCTCGGCCGCGACGTCCTGAGGCGGCTGCCGGTCGTACTCCGGAGCCGTCGGCCTCGGCCGGCTGATGTCGTCGACGACCGCCACGCTGGATCCTCCTGTCCGCCGGCCCACGTCGGGACCGGCTGCTGCTGTGCACCTGGTGCTGACCGCACGACGGCGGCCCCAGCCGTGCGGGCGCCGACCGTCGGGTCGTTGCTACCGCCGGGCACCGACAGTTCGGTGCCCGGCGGCAGCTGGGGAGGACGTTAGGAAGCTGTCGGCCGCACGTCCAACACCGCTGTGCACGTCGATCTGCACAACTTGTGGACAAATCGGTGGACGAGCGTGGTCGCCGTGTGGACGGCCCGGGGGACGACGGCTCGTCGTGTTCCGGCAACCCCCTCGTCACCTGCGGTGCAGCCGGGCCCAGCCTGTGGACGGGAGAAAGTCCGCCACTTCCCCGGCGCGCCGCTCCGTCGGCGTGTCGCCCGCGTTCCCGCTGGTCACACGCACATCGCTGGGCACCGCGCCGCCCAGCGACCGTGCCCGACCACGTCGTCCCGGCAGCGGAGCCGCAGCCGGCCGGTGAACGGTGCACGACCCGCCCCACGTCGCGGCTGCGACGGGCACGGTGGGCACGACGGGCACGGCGGCGGCGCGTGAGCCGCGGGGAGCGCTTCCACGGCCACCGCCGCGGCCCCTCGCTCCCCATCCGCGGGGACCGTTGTGCACCGTGATGTCCACAGACTGTGGAGAAGTCGACACGGGGCCGCGGCCGGTGGCCCCGATGCTGCCTCCGGGCGCGGCGGCCCTGTGGACGGCGGGTGGACCGGCGGTGGCCTCGCCCGGGCGGCCGGCCGCGGAGACGCCACGAGGGGCGCCGGACCGGAGTCCGACGCCCCTCGTGGGCGGTGCTGCGTGCCGGCTGTGTCAGCCGGCGGCCGATCAACCAGCGACGACGTCGAGGTTCACCGTTGCGGAGACCTCGGGGTGCACCCGCACCGTGACGGTGTGGGCGCCCGTCGTCTTGATGCTGCTCGGGATCTCGATCCGGCGACGGTCGAGCTCCGGGCCACCGGCGGCGGCGACCGCGGCGGCGACGTCGGCGGTGGTGATCCGGCCGAAGAGCCGGCCACCCTCACCGGCGCGGGCCGGCAGCGTGACGGTCAGGCCGCCGAGCCGCGCGGCGATCGACTGGGCGTCTTCCAGCGACGCGACGTCGCGGGCGGCACGCGCCCGGCGCAGGCTGTCGACCTGCTTCTCGGCACCCCGGGTGGCGACGATGGCCAGCCCGCGGGGCAGGAGGTAGTTGCGGCCGTAGCCGCCCCGGACCTCGACGGTGTCGCCGGAGGACCCGAGACCGGTGACCTCCTGCGTCAGGATCAGCTTCATCGTGCTCATGATCAGCGCGCCGTGGAGGTGTAGGGCAGCAGGGCCATCTCGCGGCTGTTCTTCACGGCCACGGCGACGTCACGCTGGTGCTGGCTGCAGTTGCCGCTGACGCGGCGGGCACGGATCTTGCCGCGGTCGGAGATGAACTTCCGCAGCAGGGTCGTGTCCTTGTAGTCGATGTAGGTCGCCTTGTCCTTGCAGAACTGGCAGACCTTCTTCTTGGGCTTGCGCAGAGGGGGCTTGGGCACTGGGTTCTCCAGAGATCAGTACAGAGTGAGGATCAGAACGGCGGTTCGTCGGAGGACGCCGGCGGGGTGGACCAGGGGTCGCTCGCCCCGCCGCCGGAGAAGCCACCGCCACCGCCGCCGCCGCCGCCGAACCCACCGCCGCCGCCACCCTCGCTGCGCGCAGCGCGGGTGACCTTGGCCGTGGCGTACCGGAGGCTGGGGCCGATCTCGTCGACCTCGAGCTCGACGACGGTGCGCTTCTCGCCTTCCTTCGTCTCGAACGAGCGCTGCTTCAAGCGCCCCGAGACGATGACCCGCGAACCGCGGGTGAGCGACTCAGCGACGTTCTCCGCCGCCTGACGCCAGACGTTGCACCGCAGGAACAGGGCCTCGCCGTCCTTCCACTCCTGCGACTGACGGTCGAAGGTGCGGGGCGTCGAGGCGACGGTGAAGTTGGCGACGGCGGCGCCGGACGGCGTGAACCGCAGCTCCGGGTCGGCCGTCAGGTTCCCGATGACGGTGATGACGGTCTCGCCGGCCATGGTCAGTGGACCTCGGGCCGCATCAGCTTCGTGCGGAGCACCGACTCGTTGAGGTTGAGCTGCCGGTCGAGCTCGGCGACGGCGGCCGGCTCGGCCTGGATCTCGACGATGGCGTAGATGCCCTCGACGTTCTTCTTGATCTCGTAGGACAGCCGGCGGCGGCCCCAGATCTCGGTCTTGACCGTGCCACCGGAGTTGGTGACGACGGTCAGGAACCGGTCCAGGCTGGGAGCGATGGTCCGCTCCTCGAGCTCAGGGTCGAGGATGATCATCAGTTCGTAGTTGCGCACGGAGAACCCCACCTCCTCTGGTCTCAGCGGCCGCAGCACATCTGCGGCAGGAGGGTCGTACATGCGTCGCGCGCCGGACCTGCGGACAGCAGGACAGACGCGCACCGGCCAGGCTACCAGCGCAGGTGACACCACCGGTGCGTCGGACCGGCGATCTACGCTCCTCGGGTGGCTGAGCAGCTGATCGGCGTGCACGTCGGACCGGGCCTGACCGAGGCGAACGAGCTCGACGAGGGCGGCCCGCTGGCCCGGGCCGCGGAGCTGCACGCCGACGCCGTCCAGGTCTTCCTGGCCGACCCGCAGGGCTGGAAGGCGCCGAAGCCCCGCCCGGACGCCGACGCGCTGCTCGCCTCCGACGTCGCCGTCTTCGTGCACGCGCCGTACGTGCTCAACGTCGCCTCCACCAACAACCGGATCCGCATCCCCAGCCGAAAGCTGCTCGGGCAGCACGCCCAGGCCTCGGCGGCGATCGGCGCCCGCGGCATGGTGGTACACGGCGGCCACGTGCTGGCCGCGGACGACCCGGCGGCCGGCGTGGAGAACTGGCGCAAGACCTTCGCCCGGCAGGCCGACGACGGCGGGTTCGGCGTCCCGGTGCTGATCGAGAACACCGCCGGTGGCGACCACGCGATGGCCCGCGAGCTGGCCGCGGTGGGCCGGCTGTGGGAGGCGGTCGGCGGGTTCGGCGCCGGGTTCGTGCTCGACACCTGCCACGCCTGGGCGGCCGGCTGGGATCTGGCGAGCGTCGTGGACGACGTGCGCGCGGTCACCGGGCGCATCGACCTGGTGCACCTGAACAACAGCCGGGACCCGGCCGGCTCCGGCCGCGACCGGCACGCGCCGCTCGAGGCCGGGGAGATCCCGGTCGAGCTGCTGCTGCACGTCGCACGGGAGGCCGGCTGCCCCGTCGTCCTGGAGACACCCGGGGACGCCGCGTCGCACGCGGCGGAGATCAGCCGGCTGCGGTCGACCCTGTCCTGACGGGGCGGTGCGCCCCGCCGGAACGCCGGCTGCGGCGCAGGACCACCCGGTCGACGGCACCGTCCAGCACGCCACCGGCCGGGTCGTCGACCCCCGGCCAGCTGCGCCGCACCAGGTCCCGGTCCGGCTGCCACACCTCGCGGACCACCAGCACCATCAGGGCGACGATCGCGACGTCCCGCAGGACGACGGCGGTGTAGAACCACTCGACGCCGACCCCGCGGGCGTCGGAGCCGAGGTAGTACAGCATCGTCATCGCCCACACCAGCGCCTCGGTGACCTGCCACGCCAGCAGCGAGCGCCACCGCGGCCGGGCCAGCACCGCCAGCGGGAGCAGCCACAGTGCGAACTGCGGGCTGTAGACCTTGTTCAGCAGCAGGAAGGCCGCGACCAGCAGGAACGCCAGCTGCGGCAGCCGGGGCCGCAGCGGGGCGGCCAGCGCCAGCCAGCAGACCCCGGCCGCGGCCAGCACCAGGACCACGGCCACCACGGTGTTCAGCTGCTCCGGCGCCTGCCCCTCGGCCAGCGGACCGTCGAGGAACCGGTCCCCGGACCAGTCGATGAGCAGCGCCCAGATCGACTCCGGGTTGGCCGGGCGGGTGTCGCTGAGGGTGAAGAAGCGCGCCCAGTTCTCCGGCGCCGCCAGCGCCACCGGCACGTTCACCACCAGCCAGGCGACGCCCGCGGCGACGACGGTGCTGAGCCAGGCGCGCAGCCGGCCGGCCCGCAGGCAGAGCGCGAACAACACCCCCAGCACGATCAGCGGGTAGAACTTCGCCGCCACGGCCAGCCCGAGCAGCACCCCCGCCAGCACCGGGTGGCGCCGGGCCCACGCCCACATGCCCAGGGTGGTGAGCGCGACGGCGAGCAGGTCCCAGTTGGTGAAGGCGTAGACGAACAGCACGGGGGACAGCGCCACCATCGCCGCGTCCCAGGGCCGCCGTCCGCTGAGCGCCAGGACGCCGCGGGTGACCACCAGGGCCAGCACCGACAGCAGCAGGGCGGTGACGACGGTGAAGGAGAGCACCGGCACCGGGTCGGGCAGCAGCCCGGTGCTGCGGGCCAGCGCGTCGTACCCCCGACCGAGAACGGCGGCCAGCTGCATCATCGCGCCGGTCAGCACCGGGTACTCCACGGCGGAGTCCAGGTAGGGCACCTGCCCCTCGGACAGCCCGCGGCTGCCGAACAGCGCGACGGCGTCGCTGTAGCAGAGGTGCGTGTACTGCTTGGAGCCGCTCCAGTCGCCCGCCGCGCACGGCGCCTGCTTCGCCCAGGCCGCCGCGAGCACGCTGACGGTGAAGAGCAGGCAGACCCGCAGCGGCGTCCAGAACCGGGCCCGGCCGGTGACCGCGTGACGCCCCCAGGGGCCGCCGACCGCCTCGCTCGCCTGGATCGCCACCGGGTCGGTCCAGGTGGGCACCACCCGGTCGGGCCGTCCGGACGCCTCGGGCCCGAAGACCGCGGGCCCGCCCCCCGGCTGGTCGGCCGGGACGGACGGGCCCGCGGAGGAGGTGCTCACGCGATCAGTCTGCCGGGGTGCTCACCGATCGGTGCCGGGGACACCGGGAGCCGGCGCAACGGCGCCACCGCCACCCCCGGCACCACCGCCACCGGCGTCGCCACCCGTGTCCCCGCCGGTGTCCCCGCCGGTGTCCCCGCCGGTGCCGCCGCCACCGGCGTCCTCACCGGTGCCGCCGTCGTCCTCGCTCCCGGGCGGGGGAGCGACGGCCGAGGAGGAGGACGACGACGAGGACGACGGCGCCGAGCTGGTCACCGGCGCCGGCGCCGGCGCCCGGGTGGTCTGCACCGGTGCCCGCGAGGTCTCCACCGGGGCCGGCGCCGGCTCGGGCACGCCCTCCCCGGTGTCGCCCTTGATCAGCGCCCGGCTGGGCAGCTCCTCCACCGGCGTGCCGGCGAGGGCCGCGTCCATGAAGTCCTGCCAGATCTGCCCGGGGAGTCCCGAGCCGTAGATGATGTTGCCCTGGGCGTTCCGGATCGGGGCGAGGCCCTGGGTGCCCACCCACACCGCTGCGGAGAGCGACGGGGTGTAGCCGACCATCCAGGCGTCGGAGTTGTTCGTGCGGTCCAGCCCTTGGGTGCCGGTCTTGCTGGCCACCGGACGGTTGCCGCTCAACGACCGCTTCGAGTACGACGCGACGTCCTCGAGCGCGTAGGTGACGTCGCTGGCCACGTTGGGCGCGATGGCCTGCCGGGACTCGACCGTGCTCCCGTCGATCGTCTTGGAGACCGTGCCCGTGCTGTCGACCAGCTGGGCCACGAAGTGCGGCTTTCGCCAGACCCCGCCCGCCGCGAACGTGGCGAAGCCGGACGCCTGGTCGATCGGACGCACCTCGTACTCGCCGATCCCGATCGCACCACCGGTCTGCTGGCTCTCCGGGCTGACCAGCGAGGGCAGGCCCCGCAGGCTCTTGGGGACCGTGTTGTCCGTCGGCCAGCTCTCCGGGATCCCGGTGGCCTTCCGCGCGACCTCGGCCACCTGGGCCGGGCCGACCTCCAGCGCCAGCCCGTAGAAGGTCGTGTTGAGCGAGCGGGTGATCGCCTCCCGCAGCGTGCAGGCCCCGCACTGCGCGTTGCCGGAGTTCACCACCGGCTGCCCGGGGCGGTCCTCGAACTCCTGCGGGGAGCTGCCGTCCCGCCGCGCCTCCACGCTGATGCCCTGCTCCAGGGCGGCGGCCAGCGTGTAGGGCTTGAACGACGAGCCCGGCTGCTTGAAGGCCTGCGCGTAGTCGGTGGTGTCGGCAGCCGGGTCGTCACTGCTGCGCCGGTCGTTGCCGTAGTAGGCGACGACGCCACCGGTCGCGGGGTCGATCGCGACCAGCGCCTCGCGGAGCGCGGGGTCCTCCCCGGCCATGACACCCTGCACGGCCGCCACGGCGGCGTCCTGCCGGCCCTTGTCGACGGTGGTGGTCACCCGCAGCCCACCGGCCTCCACCTCGTCCCGGCTGTAGCCGTAGTCGGCGAGCTCGGCGATGACCTGGTCGACGATCAGCCCCTCCGGGCCGGCCGGCGTGCCCAGGCCGGACCCGCTGTTGGGCAGCACGGCGGGGTACTGCGCGGCAGCGCGGGCAGCGGAGTCGTACCAGCCCTCCTCGACCATGCCGTCGAGCACCCGGGCCCAGCGGTCCTGCGCGCCCTCGGGGTTGTTCTCCGGGTCGTAGGAGCTGGGGCTGCGCACCTGGACGGCGAGCACGGCGCCCTGCTCGGCGGTGAGGTCGGCCGCCGTGACCCCGAAGAAGGTGTTCGCCGCCGCCTCGATGCCGTAGGCCCCGCGGCCGAAGTAGATGGTGTTCAGGTAGTTCTCCAGGATCTCGTCCTTGGAGTACTGGTTGTCCAGCTTGACGGCGAGGAAGAGCTCCTTGAACTTCCGGCTGAAGGTCTGCTCGGAGCTCAGGAAGGCGTTCTTCACGTACTGCTGGGTGATGGTCGAACCACCCTGCGTCGAGCCGCCGGTGAGGTTGTTCCACGCCGCCCGCAGGATCCCGGTGAAGGAGATGCCCGGGTCGGTGTAGAAGCTGCGGTTCTCCGCGGCGAGGATCGCGTTCCGGGCCGGCTCGGACACCTGGTCCAGCGACACGTTCGTCCGGTTCTCGCTCCCCAGCCGGGCCATCTCGGTGACGCCGTCGGCGTAGTACACGACCGTGGTCTGGTCGTTCTGGATGGCCTCGACCGAGGGCACCTCGGTGCTGGCGTAGACGACGCCGACGAAGACCCCGAGCAGCACGAGCATGCTCACCAGGACGCCGGCGACCACCTTGTACCAACGGTGGCGCCGCTGCTTCGCGCCGCGCTTCTTCTTCCCGCCACCGCCCCCGCGTCCGCCCTTGGCGGTCGGCGGCCGGCTGCCCGGCGGGCGACCACCGCCCCCGCCGGAGGCCGGGCGGGCGCCCGCGGGCCGGCCGGGCGACCCCGACCGGGCAGCGCCGGGACCGCTCCGGGCAGCGCCGGAACCGCTCCGGGAGGCGTTGGTCCCGCCGCCAGAGGCGGTAGTGCGACTACGGCTGCCGCCGTTGCCGGCGGTGGTGGCACGGGCGGCCGGCGGACGGCGGACCGGGCCCGATGAGACGCGGGCGGTCTCGTCGTGGGGAGGCACGCACAGGCCCCTTCCTCGGGTGTGTGGGCGGCGGCGGGTGCGCCGGCACCCATCAGGATGACGCGTTCAGCTGTGGACGGGTGGTGGCACGCACCACACGTGGGGCCCGACGGACAGGGCGGGCGGGAGTGACTACTCGGTCGCGGCCCGGCGCCGGGTGCGCCGGGGTGCCCGACCGGGAACCGGCTCGGCACCGAGGACGTACGAGGTCACCAGGTGGTTCCAGCCGCAGCCGCGGCAGACCTCCACGGTGTACACCGAGAACTCGTCCTGCGCGGCGTCCATCCGGGCGAGCTCCCGGCCGGTCTTCGCCTGCCCGGAGACCGGGCCCAGCCCGTCGCCGTACACGTAGCTGACCCAGGTCAGCTGCGCCCGGCGGCAGATCGGGCAGGGCGCCTCCGCCGGCTCCCCGTGGTACTTCGCCGCCCGGGACAGGTAGGGGCCGGCGTCGCAGACCTCGAACAGCCCGGTCCGCCCGGCGGCGACCGCGGCGAGGACCGCACGCCGCTGCAGCGCGTAGTCCACCACCGACCGGCGTCCGGGCACGGCGCCAATGTACGCACCCCAGGGCCCGCCCAGGCCGGTCCGCGGCCCCGCTCGAGTTGCGAGCGCCACACCTCTCCGATGTATCGTCTCGATACATCGATCCGGTGAACGGCCGGCGGCGACGAGGAGGCGACGTGCTCGAACTCGCCATCCTCGGGCTGCTCCACCAGTCACCCATGCACGGTTACGAGCTGCGCAAGGAGCTCGCAGCGGTCCTTGGCGGGCGGCGGAGCATCTCCTACGGCTCGCTGTACCCCGCGCTCAAGCGGATGGCCGCCGCCGGGCTGATCGCCAGTGACGAGCCCACCCCGCGCGCGCTGCTGCCCGCCGACGCCCCGGCGCTGACCGGGCGGCGCGGGAAGGTCGTCTACTCGATCACCGCCGAGGGCAAGGAGCGGTTCGCCGACCTGCTCGGCTCCGCGGGCCCCGAGGCCTACGACGACGAGGGCCGCTTCGGCGTCCACCTGGCCTTCTTCCGGCACACCGCCGCCGACGTCCGGCTGCGGATCCTGGAAGGCCGGCGGCGCACCGTCGAGCGGCAGCGCGACCGGCTCATGGAGTCGCTGCGGCGCACCCAGCAACGGCTGGACCGCTACACCCTCGAGCTGCAGCGACACGGCCTGGACTCCGTCGACCGCGAGGTGCGCTGGCTCACCGAGCTCATCGACAGCGAGCGGGACGAGGGCGCCCGCGACGCCGCCGCCCGGGCGGACCGGCCGCCCCCGGCCGCCACCCCCTGACCAGCACCACCCGCACCGCACACGCACACATCGTCCGGACCCGCACGGGTCCGCCGGAGGGAGACAGTCCATGGCATCGGTCAAGGTCGCCATCGTCGGCGTCGGCAACTGCGCCGCCTCGCTCGTCCAGGGCGTCGAGTACTACAAGGACGCCGACGAGACCGCCTCGGTCCCCGGCCTGATGCACGTCCGGTTCGGGGAGTACCACGTCTCCGACGTCGAGTTCGTCGCGGCGTTCGACGTCGACGCCAAGAAGGTCGGCCGCGACCTCTCCGAGGCGGTCTTCGCCAGCGAGAACAACACCATCAAGATCTGCGACGTCCCGCCGCTGGGCGTCACCGTGCAGCGCGGCACCACCCTCGACGGCCTCGGCAAGTACTACCGGGAGACCATCGAGGAGTCCGACGAGCAGCCGGTCGACGTGGTCAGCGCCCTGCGCGAGTCCGGCGCCGACGTGCTGGTCTGCTACCTGCCGGTCGGCTCCCAGCAGGCCGCGGAGTTCTACGCGCAGGCCGCGATCGACGCCGGTGTCGCGTTCGTCAACGCGCTGCCGGTGTTCATCGCCGGCACCCAGGAGTGGGCGGACAAGTTCACCGCCGCCGGGGTGCCGATCGTCGGCGACGACATCAAGAGCCAGGTCGGCGCCACCATCACCCACCGGGTGCTGGCCAAGCTGTTCGAGGACCGGGGCGTGCAGCTGGACCGCACGATGCAGCTCAACGTCGGCGGCAACATGGACTTCAAGAACATGCTCGAGCGCGAGCGCCTGGAGTCCAAGAAGATCTCCAAGACCCAGGCCGTCACCAGCCAGGTCGACCGGGACATGGGCAAGGACAACGTCCACATCGGCCCGTCGGACCACGTGCCGTGGCTGTCGGACCGCAAGTGGGCCTACGTCCGGCTCGAGGGCCGCGCGTTCGGCGACGTCCCGCTGAACCTGGAGTACAAGCTCGAGGTCTGGGACTCCCCGAACTCCGCCGGGATCATCATCGACGCCGTCCGCGCGGCGAAGATCGCCAAGGACCGCGGCATCGGTGGCCCGATCCTGTCCGCGTCGTCCTACTTCATGAAGAGCCCGCCGGTGCAGTACAGCGACAGCGAGGCCCGCGACGCCGTCGAGGCGTTCATCCGCGGCGAATGAAGGACGGCTGAGGGGCCCGGGCCGGTTGGCCCGGGCCCCTCGGCCGTTCCTCCTACGCTGACGGCCATGCCCTCCCACCGCCGTCCGCTGGTGCTGCTGCGGGCGTTCGTCCTCGGTCTCGTGCTGGCCCTGCTCGCCGGGTGCTCGTCGGACGACGACACCCCCCGGCCCCCCGGGGACCCGGTGAGCGACGCGGAGTCGGCGGTGCTGGCCCAGCTGCTGACCCGCAACGTCGAGGAGGGCGGCGCGGACTTCGTGGTCACCGCGCCCTACGCCGAGGGTGCGGTCCTGACGCTCACCGGCGAGGTCGACTTCAGCCAGCCAACCGGGCGGGCCCAGGCGGTCACCGCCTTCGACGACGGCACCCCGGACGACGCGCGCACCCTGTTCTTCACCGACGAGGCGCTCTGGCTCGGCGACGTCCCCGGGCTCGACGGAGCGCTCACCGCTGCCGACCTGCCCGAGGCCTCCTACGTGCGCCGCCCCCTGGACGCGGGGGCCACCGACGGCAACGCCGCGCTGATCGACGTCCTGGTGACGATGGTGCTGCGGCTGGCCAGCGAGCAGGAGCAGGACCCGCGGTCGTTCTCCGGCTACACCTGGCAGGGCAGCGAGCTCATCGACGGGGAGCTGGCCTCCCGCTTCGACAACGGCCAGGGGACGACGGTCGCGGTGGCCGCCGACAGCGAGCTGCTGGTCCAGTACGTCGGCCGGATCACCGACCAGGAGTTCGACGTGACCATCACGCTGTCCGACCACGGCCCGCGGGAGATGTCGACGCCCTCGGACGAGGAGACCCTCGACGCCACCGCGCACCCGGAGATCGCCGCCGAGCTGGGCATCTGAAGCAGCAGACAGAACGGGAGGGGGCGGCCTCTTCCCCAGGCCGCCCCCTCCCGCAGCTCATTCGTACCAGAACCCGGCCCGGGCCGGGAGGCGACACGCGGGCGGATCGGTCAGTTGGCCGACGGATCCGCCGGCGCCGTGGAGAGCACCGCCAGCCGCCCGGTCTGCCGCCGCAGCACCGCGCGCCACAGCTCCGGCCCCGCCGCCGTGGTGAGCACATCGGCCGCACTGCCCGCGACGCACGCCCAGGCGCCCTCGGCCAGCTCGGTGGCCAGCTGCCCGGACGACCAGCCGGCGTACCCGGCGAAGACCCGCACACCGTCCAGCTGCCCTGCCAGCGGAGCGGGGTCGGCGTCCAGGTCGACCAGGTGCACCGCGCCGGCCACCGGACGCAGCCCGCTGTCCGCCGCGGGTGGCGCGTCGCCGGCCCAGCTGGCGAGGCACAGCGCGGTGTCGCTCTCGCAGGGCCCGCCGATGTGGAAGACCCCCGGCTGCACCGCCACCTCCGACCACCCGGGCAGCACGTCGTCGATCCGCACCTCGCTGGGCCGGCCGAGGACGACGCCGAGCGTGCCCGTGTCGGAGTGGTCGAGCACGTAGACGACCGCGCCGGCGAACGTGGGGTCGGTCAGCGCCGGCATGGCCACCAGCAGCGACCCCGGTCGGACGTCGTCGAGACACCCGACCGAGAGGGCCGGCACGGCAGCTCCCCGGCGGCGTCCGGCGGCCGGGGAGGCGGCGGGACGGCGTTCGGGATCGGGAGAGGCGGGCACCGGGTTCATCGCCTCCCAGTGTGCATCAGCGAGGGACCTGAGGGGTGGGCTGTCGTTGCGCCGGGCGACGTACCGTGGCGTACGTGCGACAGGGAGCGGGAACCGTGCGCTCCCTGCTCCGCCGCCCCGACTTCCGCCGGCTGCTGCTGACCCGGCTGTCCGGCCAGTTCGGCGACGGGGTGTTCCAGGCCGCGCTGGCCGGCACCGTGCTGTTCAACCCCTCCCGCGCGGCCGACCCGGTCGACGTCGCGGCCGGGTTCGCCGTCCTCCTGCTGCCGTACTCGCTGGTCGGCCCCTTCGCCGGCGTCTGGCTGGACCGCTGGAGCCGGCGGCAGGTGCTGCTGCTGGCGAACGTCGTGCGGGCCGCGCTGGTGGCCGTCGTCGCCGGGCTGATCCTCGCCGGGGTGGCCGGGCCCGCGTTCTACACCGCGGGCCTGCTGGTCATCTCGGTGAACCGGTTCGTGCTGTCGGCGCTGTCCGCGGGGCTTCCGCACACCGCAGACGAGCCCGCGCTGGTGTCGGCCAATGCGCTCTCGACCACCTCGGGTGCGGTCGCCGCGGTGCTCGGCGGTGGGTCCGCGATCGTGGCGAGCGCCGTGGCCGGTTCCGCGAACGGCGGCTACGCGCTGCTCGCCGCCGGCGCCGCCCTCCCCTACCTGGCCGCCTCGGCGGTGGCCGCGGGTTTCACCCGAGGGCACCTGGGTCCCGATCACGACACCGTGCAGGACCGCGCCGGCGCGCGGGACGTGCTGCACGGGATGGTCGCCGGCGCCCGGCACGTGCTCGCCCACCCGCCGGCGACCGCGGTGCTGACCGTGATGGCCGTGCACCGGTTGTTCTACGGGCTGCTGACGCTGGTGGTCCTGCTGCTGTACCGCAACACCTTCACCGGCGGCAGCCGGCTGTTCCCCGGGGGGCTCGCCGGGCTGGGCCAGGTGCTGGCGCTCGGCGCGGTGGGCACGCTGCTCGCCGCGGTGGTCACACCGGTCGCGGTGCGGCGGATGGGCAAGGCCCGCTGGATCACCCTGATGCTGGCCGTCGGCGGCACCGGTCAGCTGGTGCTCGGGGGGCTGTTCGTGCCCGCGGCGACGGTGGCCGCGGTCTGCACCCTCGGGTTCGTCGCCCAGGCGGTGAAGATCTGCGTGGACACCACCCTGCAGGAGTCGATCGACGACGACTTCCGCGGCCGGGTGTTCGCCGTCTACGACACCCTGTTCAACGTCACCTTCGTGCTCTCCCTGATGGCCGGCGCGTTCCTGCTGCCCGCGTCGGGGATGAGCTGGGCGGCCCTGGCCGGGGTCGGGTCCGGCTACCTGCTCACCGCGGCGGCGTTCGCCCGCTGGTGCGCCGTCCGCCAGCGCCGGGTGTCGGACACCCTCCACCCGCAGCAGCCGGCCCCCGGCGCCCGCCGCCGGCCCGAGCTCGGCCGGGACCCGCGGCCGGCTACGAGCGGGAACGCCACCAGCTGAGCAGCTCGGCCTCGGCATCGGCGGGGTCCAGCGGCCCGCGCTCCAACCGGAGCTCCTTGAGGAAACGCCAGGCCTGGCCGACCTCCGGGCCGGGCTCGATGCCCAGCAGCGCCATGATCCGGTTGCCGTCGAGGTCGGGACGGATCCGCGCGAGGTTCTCCTGCTCGGCCAGCTCCGCGATCCGCGCCTCGAGCGAGTCGTAGGTCGCCGACAGGGCCGCAGCCCGCCGCCGGTTGCGCGTGGTGCAGTCCGACCGCACCAGCTTGTGCAGCCGGGGGAGCAGGTCACCGGCGTCGGTGACGTAGCGGCGGACGGCGGAGTCGGTCCACTCCCCGCGGCCGTAGCCGTGGAAGCGCAGGTGCAGGAACGTCAGCCGGGAGACCGCCTCGACGACGTCCTTCGGGTACTTGAGCGCGGTGAGCCGCTTGCGCACCAGCTTGGCGCCGACCACCTCGTGGTGGTGGAAGGAGACCCGGCCGCCTGGCTCGTGCCGGCGGGTCGCCGGCTTGCCGATGTCGTGCAGCAGCGCGGCGAGCCGCAGCACCAGGTCCGGCCCCTCGACCGCCGGGTCCGCCTTCTCCAGCGCGATCGCCTGGTCCAGCACGGTCAGCGAGTGCGCGTAGACGTCCTTGTGCTGGTGGTGCTCGTCGATCTCCATGCGCAGCGCGGAGAGCTCGGGCAGCACGACGTCGGCCAGGCCGGTGGAGACGAAGAGGTCCAGCGCCGCTGCCGGGGAGTCGTTGAGGAGGGTGCGCGACAGCTCGTGCTGCACCCGCTCGGCGGTGATCCGGCCCAGCTCCCGGTGCATGTCGGTCATCGCCCGGACGACCTCGTCGTCGGGGGTCAGCCCGAGCTGGGCGACGAACCGCACCGCGCGCAGCATCCGCAGCGGGTCGTCGGCGAAGGAGTCGGCCGCCGCGCCCGGGGTGCGCAGCCGCCGGGCCAGCAGGTCGCCCAGCCCCCCGAAGGGGTCGGTGACCGTGCGGTCGGGCCCGAGCGACACGGCCATCGCGTTCACCGTGAAGTCCCGCCGGGCCAGGTCGTCGACCAGCGACGTCCCCCAGGCGACCTCGGGGTTGCGGGACTCCCGGTCGTACCGGTCCGCCCGGAAGGTGGTGATCTCGACCCGCTGGCCGCGGATCTCCGCGCCCACCGTGCCGAAGGCGATCCCGGCGTTCCACGTGGAACCGGCCCAGCCCCGGATCACCTCGAGGGTCTGCTCCGGACGGGCGTCGGTGGTGACGTCCAGGTCGCCGGGCGGCACCGGGGCACCCGATCCGGCGGCGAGCAGCGCGTCGCGCACCGACCCGCCCACCAGGTGCACGGAGAAGCCGGCGGCCGTGAACCGGCGGCCCAGCTCGGCCAGCACCGGGGAGACGTCGACCAGCGCCCGCACGGTCTCCTGGACCGCCGGGGGCACGGGCTCGCTCGGACGACGGGGCGGGGGCTGCGCGGACACGACGGTCGAGGGTAGTGCCGACCGGGCGGGGACTCCCGCGCGCGCTACCCTCCTGACATGGCTGGGACGGGCGGGCGACAGCGCCCCGGCCGCCGGCTGCGCCGGGTCGACGAGACCTCGGCGGGGGGTCTGGTGGTCGCCGACGACGACGTCACCGGTCCGCGCGCGGCCCTGATCGGCCGCACCGACCGCCGCGGCCGCCTGCTCTGGTCCCTGCCGAAGGGGCACATCGAGGAGGGCGAGACACCGGCCGACACCGCCGTCCGCGAGGTCGCCGAGGAGACCGGCATCCTCGGCGAGGTGGTCGCCCCGCTGGGCATCATCGACTTCTGGTTCGTCGCCGACGGGCGGCGCGTGCACAAGACCGTGCACCACTTCCTGCTGCGGGCCGTCGGCGGTGCGCTGTCCGACGCCGACGTGGAGGTCACCGAGGTCGCCTGGGTGCCCCTCACCGAGCTGCGGAGCCGGCTGGCCTACGCCGACGAGCGGGCGCTCGTCGAGCGGGCCCCGGGCCTGCTGGCCGACAGCGCGTGAGCCGGCGGGCCGCCGGCCGCGCCGACGGCCACCGCTCCTCCCGCCCCCTCCGGCGCGCCGGCGTCCTCACCGGGTTGCTGGCGGTGGTGGGCGGCCTGCTCGCGTCCCCCGCGGCCGCCGCCCCGGAGGACCAGCAGGGCACCGACCAGCAGGGCACCGACCGGCCGGTGGTGGTCGACGTCGACCGGATCGAGCCGCGGACGGTCGTGCCGGGCGCCGCCGTCGAGGTGAGCGGGACGCTGGAGAACACCAGCGCCGAGACCTGGTCGGACCTGGCCGTGCGGCTGCAGCGCGGCGAGGTGCTCACCAGCCGGGCCGAGCTGGCCGACGCCGCCGACGACCCGGACGACGTCACCAACGTCGTGGCCCGGTTCCAGCAGCTGGACGGGGAGCTGGAGCCGGGGGAGACCCAGCCCTTCTCCTTCGTCACCCCCGCCGAGGAGCTGCGGCTGGACGCTGACGGCGTCTACCGGGTGCTGGTGAACGTCAACGGCACCCGCGCGGACGGCTTCACCGAGCGGGTGGGGGACCGCTCCACCTGGCTGGTCGCCCAGCCACCGGAGCCGACCACCCGCACGACCGTCGCCTGGCTCTGGCCGCTGACCGACCGCCCGCACCGGGGCCCCAGCGGTGCCTTCACCGACGACGACCTCGCCGGCCAGGTCGCGCCCGGCGGCCGCCTGGACCGGGCGCTCGCCACCCTGGAGCAGCTCCCGCGGGTGCCGGCGGCGGCGCCCGGCGACAGCGCGCCGGCGGTGCCGGTCACCCTCGCCGTCGACCCGGCGCTGCTGGAGGAGCTCGCGACGATGGCCGCCGGCGGGTACACCGTCGACCCACCGGACGCCGAACCGCGCGCCGGCACCGGGAGCACCGCCGCCGCGGACCTGCTGGCGCGGCTGCGCCGGCTGGCCGACGACCACCCGGTGGCTGCCCTCCCCTACGCCGACGTCGATGCCCAGGCGCTGGTCGCGGCCGGCCGGCCGGCCGCGGTGCTGCGCACCCTGCCGGGCACCCCGGCAGGCACCGCGCGGCAGCCGCTGGACGACGCGGCCGGGGACCTCACCGACGGCGCGGCGGCCGCGCCCACCGGCGCACCCGCCGACAGCACCGCCGACGAGGCAGCACCCGGGGACGGCGCCGGGGCGGAGATCGTCCGCGAGGTGCTCGGCGTGGCACCGCGCACCGACCTCGCCTGGCCGGGGGGGGGGGGCGGGGGGGCGGCCCCCCGGGCGGGCCCCCGCCAGCCCGCCGGCCCCCCCCCCCGCCCCGCGCCGCCGCGACAGCCACAGC